>JBMFXK010000007.1:0-19630 GCA_049964315.1 Clostridia bacterium
ATGCGCCCCCATGCCGATCTCGGGATCACAGTGGGCCGCGTCGAGCTCAGTTCATCGCTCGTCAACGTGGTGCCCGAAGCTGTCAGTTTTACGGTGGACGCACGGTCGCCCGATCCACGCGAGGCACTCTCAGCATTAGGCGCGCTTCACGACGAACTGCACCACGCCGCCGACGCGACGGGCGTCACCGTGGACGTCACGCCGCTCAACGACCACACGACGCTCGCTGGCGGGGGAACCAGGTCGGAGCCTATCCGCTTCCATCCCCACATCCAGAGCATCGTTCGCGGCGTGGTGCAGGATCTCGGGTACCGGGGCTGTGACATCCCCAGCTGGGCGGGCCACGATGCCATGGCGCTGGCGCCCCGCGTTCCCACCGCGATGATCTTTGTGCCCAGTGAGCAGGGTCTCAGTCACACCCCGCTGGAGTTTACGCGGGACGCCGACGCGGCACGGGGTGCGAATGTCCTGCTGCATACCCTCCTCGCTCTGGACGCCTCCCCGTGAGATCAGTCGGTGGAGGGGTGATGGGATAGTGACTCGGGAAGTAAGGAGGCGGCGTTGATGCGCGACAGGGTGAGAATCGCGGCTCCGATCCGGCGCAGGCTGTCGGAGTACGACCCGGACATCGTGGATCTGGTGGGAGCTTTTACAGACAGCGCCTTTTCATCGCTCCGGGAATCCGGAGCCGACATGGTGGTGCTGGACGCGGATGAGTGGGCAGACAGGGCCGCCGGGGACTTCGACCCTGAATGGGACGGCCTGCTTCTCCTGGGAGGCGGCGACCTTGATCCCGCACTCTACGGTGACAGCGAACGCCATCCCCGGCTCTGGGGCATCAATCAGCGCGTGGACGGTGTCGAGCTTGGCCTCACCCGGGGCGCCGATGCCGCCGGCGCGCCTGTGTTTGGCATCTGCCGGGGCCTGCAGGTCTTGAACGTGGCCCGCGGCGGCACCCTGCACCAGCACCTGGAGGGGACGTCCGTCACGCATGCGAGCCTGCCCCCCGAGCCCCCCATGGTGGACCATGAGGTGCGCATCGAGCCCGGGTCGCGCCTGGCCGAAGTGCTGGGCGCCACTCAGGCCCTCGTGCGCACGGGGCACCATCAGGGGGTGCGCCAGGTCGGAGAGCGACTGGTGCCGGTCGCGTGGGCGCTCGACGGCCTCATCGAGGCGCTCGAAGACCCTGTAACCGGCACGTTGGCGGTCCAGTGGCATCCGGAGGATCCGGCCGCCCCGCGCGAGCCGATGATGCGGCTGGCCCGGCACTTCGTGGCCCTGGCGGCGCACCGGCGTTCTAGAAGCCCTACTCGGCGGGCGTGAAAGCCGGAAGCGATACGCCCTCTTCATCGAGCCAGGACACCCGGACGCGCTGCCCGACACGGAGTGCGTCCGGGTCAGATCCGACGATCTCGGCAAACATCCGAAAGCCTTCGTCGAGGTCCACCAGGGCAACGGGCATGGGCAGCCGCGCTTTGTAAAACGGGTGGCCGTGCTGGCGCATGACCGTAAAGCTGTAGATAGTCCCGTGGCCGGCCGCGTCGCGCCATTCGAGATGCGTCCCCGTGCAGTGAGTGCAGTGCGAGCGCGGATAGAAGACGATCCCGCCACAGTCCCGGCACACCTGATAGGTGAGACGGTGCTCCCGGCACGCCGCGTAAAATGGCTCCGTGTCAGGCTCCGGAAAGCGCGGCAGGGGCCGCGCCGGCATCGATTCGGCGGACACGTCAATCCCTCCCCAGAATAATGGTGGACGCCGCGTGGCGGGTGCCGAGCTGGCCTCCGTTGCCGTGCGCGACGGCCAGCTTCGCGTTGGGGACCTGGCTCGTGGAGTCCCCTCGCAGCTGGCGCGCCGCCTCCATCAGCAGGAACAGGCCTCGCATGCCGGGGTGGTTGGACGAGAGGCCGCCACCGTCAGTGTTGAGCGCCGGCCCGCCGGGATTGTCGTAGCGCAAGCGTCCCCCCTCCACATAGGCGCCCCCCTCACCTTTCGCGCAAAAGCCGAGGTCTTCCAGGATGGCCATGACGGTGATGGTGAAAGAGTCATAGATCATCGCGATGTCCATATCCTCCGGCGTGACCCCCGCCTCCGCAAATGCGATCGGTCCGGATTGGGCGGCCGCCGTCACGGTGATATCGCGGCCATTCTCCGGGTACCCGACCGCCTCACCGCTCCCGAGAATCCAGACCGGGCGGTGCCGGGTGTTGCGCGCCACGTCCGGGTCCGCAATCACGACGGCGCCGCCGCCGTCGGAAATCATGCAGCAGTCCAGCAGATGCAGGGGATCGGAGATCATGCGGGAACGGATCACGTCCTCCACCGTGATCTCCCGGATGTCGCGGAAGCTCAGGTCGTGCAGCGCGCGCACCGCCTCCGGATTGCGCATGGCGTGATGGCGCGTCACGACCGCAATCTCCGCCAGCTGCTCGGCGGTGGTGCCGTACTGGTGCATGTGCCGCTGGGCGACCAGCGCATAGCTGCCGATGAGGGTGAGGCCCCACGGGGTCTCCATGTTGGCGGCCGGTGTGGGACGGTCAAGCCGGGCCCCGCCGGTGCCGATGGAACGGGTGTCGCTCTTGGCCGTGGACCCGTAGGTGAGCAACGCCACCCGCGCCTTCTTCTGGCGAATAGCCTGCAGCGCGTGTCCGGCGTGAAACTCGTACGAACTGCCCCCCACCCCGGTTCCGTCCACGATGCGGGGATGGATGTTGAAGTACTCCGCCATGACGGCGCCGGGCATCCCTGGCGCCGTTTCACCGGCGTCGTACAGCGCATCGACGTCGCTCCAATCCAGTCCGGCATCCTGGAGTGCGCGCGCGGCGGAGTGCGCCTTAATCTGCATGGCGCTCACCCCGTCCACCTTGCGGTCCGGATACTCGTAAATGCCCACGATCGCGGCCGCTCTGTCTCCGGTCATGACTCCTGCTCCCTCCCGCCCGGGCTGTCCTCCTCGAAGACCACCAGGGCGTCCAGAATCTCGATATCGGCGCCCCGCACCCACAGCGGGTTTATCTCCAGCACCTGCAGCTGCGGTCCCAGCTGGGCCGCTGTCCGTCCGATCCGGGCGATGACGTCGGCAAGCCGTTCGAGATCCGCAGCGGCCTGACCGCGGGTGCCCTGCAGAAGTGCGCGGCCTTTGAGCTCATCGAGCATCTGGCGCACCTCTTCGGCCGGGACGGGAAGCAGCCGAATCGTGCGATCCTGCAGGATCTCAACGAAGAGGCCACCCAGCGCCACGGTCAGTACCAGCCCCCAGGCCGGGTCGCGCGTGACGCTGACGAGGAGTTCGACCCCGTCGGGCCGCATGGGGGACACAGCGACTCCGGACACCTCGACATCGGGCCGGGCCTGCTGAACGCTCTGGGTGATGGACTGATAGGCCGTGCGCACGCTCTCGGCGTCGGTGAGGTTCAACCGCACCCCACCGACGTCTGTCTTGTGGAGCAGCGCATCCGCCGCCACTTTCAGGGCCACCGGCCCCCTAAACTGCGCGGCGAGCCGCGCGGCTTCCTCCTCCGATCCCGCCACCAGGGCCGGCACCAGGGGCAGATCAAAGTGCGCGAGCAGCTCGCGGCTCGCCTGTTCACCCCACACGCCCCGCGGGGTCCGGGGCCAGGGACCCCCGTACAGGGTCGGCGCAGGCGCCTCGATCCTCGCGCGCTCGGCCGCCCCCTTCCACCAGAGGGCACGGCCCAGGGCCGCCATGCCATGGTGGATCCCCCCGAGCGGACGGAGACCCAGGGACTCCGACCACCCCGCCCCCTCCTGGGAGATGTCCTGAAGGGTTTGCGTGGCCGGATACACCGGGTGAGGCGAGCGTCCGGCAATCGCCGCCAGACTCTCCCACTGGGCACGGAGCCGGCTGTTGTCGTTCCCGTCCGCGGGCCCACTCACGAACGTCATCAGGAAGTCGAACCCCGGGTCGTCGACCGCAATCCCCAGTGCCCGCTCGGTCAGCGTGCCGTCCACCACCACATACCCCGTGACGTCAAGCGGATTGTGGGCGGCGCCGAACGACGGAAGCAACTCGGTCAGGCGGTCTCTGGTGGACGACGAAAAGTCGGGCAGCTCGATGCCCTCCTCCGCCGCCCGGTCGGCCAGGATCTCGGACGCTCCGCCAGAGGCGGTGATGACGCCCGCCCGGGGACCTGGCGGAGGCCCGTAGTAACCCAGGAACCCCGCCGTCACCATTAGATCCTCAAATGAGTCGACGCGGATCACGCCGCAGTCCCGCAGCGCCGCGTCATTCACCGCATCGTCGCCTACCAGCGCGCCCGTATGGACAAGGGCGGTGCGCTGGCTGACCGCCGTCTGACCCACCTTCAGCACCACCACGGGCTTTTTCGCCCGAAGCGCGCGCTGCGCGACGCGCCGAAACCGCTCCGCCTCGCGAATCGATTCCAGAAACATCGCGATGACGCGAGTGTCGGGATCATCCACCAGGTAGTCCATGACGTCGGTGGCCGTGATCTGCATCTCATTGCCCATCGAAACCAGGAGTGACAGTCCCATCGCATGATTCCGGATGAAGGAGACGGCGGTCGAGGCCAGTGCCCCACTCTGGAGCATCACCCCGATCGGGCCCTTGCGCAGCGGCAGCGCGATGGGAAGCCCGTAAGGTACGATCTGGGCGCTGGCATTGATGAAACCGTTTCCGTTCGGCCCCAGGATCGTGAATGCGTGATCTTCCGCGAACTCGCGCAGCGTGTGTTGAAGACGGACCCCTTCGTCCCCCACCTCTCCGAAACCCGCCGTCAGCACGACCGCATTGTGGATGCCGAGTTCCGCTGCCTCCCCCAGCACCGGCAGCACCTGGGAAGTCGGAACCATCACGTACACCAGGTCCGGCGGGTCCGGGATGTCGCGCAGCCGCTTGACGGCCGGCGCCCCGTGCACCACCTCGCGCACCGGGTGCACCAGGTGGATCGGCCCCGGAAACTGACACTGGCGCAGATTCTGGTACGTGTTGCTGGACCATCGCGAATTGTCGGTGGCCCCGACCAGGGCGATGGAGCGGGGATGAAAGAGGCTCTTCAGGCGGGCACTCCGGTCGCCGTCCTCCATAGCTCCCGCCTTTCTCAATTGCGCTGGTCGCGCGGCAGGCCCAGAACCCGCTCGGCAATGACGTTGCGCTGGATCTGGGAGGTGCCGGCGAAAATGGTCTCGGCCCGTGCCTGGAAGAAGGCGCGGTGGAGCACACCGCCGCCGACGCTGTCCATACCGCTCGCAAAGGGCATCGCCGCGCCCAGAATCTCCATGCCGAGGTCACCCAGCCGTTTGTGCATCTCACTGTAGTAGAGCTTTAACATCGATGCTTCGGGCCCCAGCTTGTCCTGCTGCTGGAGCTGGGTGATGACGTTGTATCCGTGGAACCGCAGGATCTGAATCTCGGACCAGACCTTCATGAGGCGCTGGCGGAAGTGACTGTCGTCCACCAGCGGCCCGCGCTCGCCGGAACGGCTCCGCGCCGCCTCCACCGCCGCCTGCCACTCCCGCATGAAGTGCGCGTAACGACCGACGATGGTGGCGCCGCGTTCAAAGGACAGGATGGTGTTGGCCACCCTCCAGCCATCGTTGATCTGGCCCACGACGTTGCCTTTGGGGGTGCGGGCACCGTCAAACGTGACCTGATTAAAGTGGGCCTCGCCGGTAATCTGGACCAGCGGCTCCACCTTCACGGCTGCCTGGCGCATGGGGACCAGGAAGAAGGTGATGCCGCGATGCTTGGGGACAGTGGGATCGGTGCGGGCCAGCACGAAGCACCAGTCGGCCAGGTGCGCGTTGGAGGTCCAGATCTTCTGGCCGGTGATGATCCACTCATCCCCGTCCAGCTCGGCGCGGGTGCGCAAAGACGCCAGGTCGGAGCCGGAGTTGGGTTCGGAGTACCCCTGGCACCAGATCTCGTCCCCCGCCAGCAGCGGCGGCAGAAAGCGCTCCTTCTGCTCCTTGGTGCCTTCTACCAGAAGCGTCGGCCCGAGAAGTCCCTTGCCCAGACCGTTGATGCCCGAGGGAGCTCCCACCCGCGCGCACTCCTCGGCGAAGATGACCTCTTCGACCCAGGACAGCCCCTGGCCCCCGTATTCCTGCGGCCAGGACAGGCCGGCCATCTGATGCGCGTGCAGGGTCTTCTCCCACCACTGGCCCACCCGCGCACGTTCCTCGGGATCGGCAGGGGCGGGATGCGCCGGCGTGCCCCATCCCGGCGGCAGCACCTCGTCCAGGAACGCGCGGCACCGGGTCCGGAAACGTTCCTGTTCCTCCGTGTAGGCAATCTTCATTCGTCGCCACCTCCCACCGGGGCCAGGGGCCCGGGCATCCTGGATCCGTCCAGGACCTGCCGCGCCATCTGCTCCCGAATCTCGACCGGAGTGCCCAGTTCGGCGGCAATCCGCCAGCCGCGCTTGAAGTACAGGTGCATGTCGCTGTCCCAGGTGTAGCCGATGCCGCCGTGCAGCTGGATGGCGTCGCTGGTGGCCTCCCGCGCCATGTCGGACGCGTACGATTTGGCCAGGGCGGCGTAGAGTTCAGCCTCCGCCTCCTGTTCGGTCACAGCCCAGGCCGCGTAACGGTTGGCCACCCGGGCGCTCTCGACCAGCAGGTAGTCGTCGGCAGCCACATGCTTGACGGCCTGAAAACGCCCTACCGGCTGGCCGAACTGCTCTCGCACTTTGACGTACTCGACTGTCTCCCGAAACGCGCGCTCCGCCGCCCCGAGTGCCTCCGAGGCGAGCCCCACCCAGGCCGTGCGGCGCATCTCGCCCCACAGGGCGCCGCCGTAACCGATGATGGCATCGGGTTCCAGGGCCGCGCCATGAAACTCGAGGGCTGCCAGTGGGTACGAGCCATCCAGACTCTCGAGCGAGACAATCTCGATGCCGGACTGCCGCGGATCCAGGGCAGCCAGTGCGACGCCCCCTGCCTGCTTCCACTCGACAGGGGTCACGACCAGGGTGGCCGCTCCAGCAAATGGCACGAACGTCCGGCGACCGTACAGCCGCGTCTCGCCGGAGCCCACCGCCTGGACGCCGGCACCCGTCCAGAGCCCGTCCTCGCTCCCCCACGCGACCGTCATCACGTGGTCTCCGCTCGCAATGGCAGGGTACAGCCGCTCCTGCATGCCTGTGGGTGCGGCAGCCAGGATACGTGCAGCCACGTACGTCTCCAGCAGGGGATAGGTCAGCAGGTCTTGGCCGCTGGCCTCGAAGATGAGTGCCATGTCGAGAGGCGTGAGGGCGCTGCCGCCAAAGTTCTCGGGGACACCGGCGCCGAGCATGCCTTGCTCCGCCAGTGCGGATCTCACGCGCTCGGCCGCCGCCGCTCCTTCGCGGTAGGCGGCGCGCGCCGTCTCCGGGCCCGCGATCGTTGAGAACAGGTCGTGCGCACTGTCGCGAAGCAGATACTGCTCTGACGAAAAGTTGAAGTCCATGGACCGTCTCCTCCCCTCAATGTCCGAGGAACGTGACCGGCCGCTTCTCCACCTGGGCCTGCAGCGCCTCCCGATGATCGTGGCTGTCGTGAAGCGAGTCGGTCGCCCGCCCTTCGGCGTCCACCCCCTCCTGCAGGGAGAGCCCCGCCGATCCACGCACCAAGTCCCGGGCCAGCCGGATGGCAGCGGTGGGCCCGTGGGCCAGACGCGTCGCCCACTCCTCCACCGTGGGCCAGAAGTCGTCCTCACCGGTCACCACATTCACCAGGCCGATACGCTCGGCCTCTGGCGCTCCCACCTCGCGGCCGCTGATAATGATCTCAAGCGCCCGCGCCTCCCCCACCACGCGCGGCAGAAGCCAGGTCCCGCCGACGTCCGGCGGGATGGCGAGTCGGATATACGCCTCGCAGAAGCGCGCCGTCGGGTGGGCGATCCGGATGTCGGAGGCCAGCGCGAAGTCACACCCCGCCCCGAAGGCGAGGCCGTTGACCGCGGCGATCTTCGGCACCGGGAAGTTGTAGTAGTCCACGATCAGGGAGTGCGCCCGATCCGTCCAGGACGGCGCGCCCGCGTCGCGCGTCTCCGAGGCCCATTCCTTAACGTCGGCTCCGGCGGAAAACGCACGCCCGGTCCCGGTGAGCACGATGGCCCGCACCGCTTCCGAGCGAAACCCATCCAACGCCTGCTGAAACTCTTCCAGGACCTGCAGCGAGAGTGCATTCAACCGCTCGGGCCGGTTCAACCGCAGATATCCCACCTCGTCCCGGACGTCTACTTCAACGAACGCCATCAAGCGCTCCTTTCTCGCCGCCCGCGCCGGCGGGCACCTCTTCCAGCAACAGGACGTCGGCCGCCGCCACGCCTTCTCCCGGCCGTCCGACCAGAAGTGGGTTGACGTCGATGGTCAGAACCCGCTGGCGGTGGCACAGGAGGAAGTCGGAAACCGCCACAACGGCAGACACCAGGGCGTCCACGTCATAGCCCGGACGTCCACGGAACCCGGTTAAGATCCGGCTCGCGCGGGTTTCCAACAGGGCGTCCCGCACTTCCTCCGCCGTCGTGCCGAGGAGGACCGGCGCGGTATCACGCCAGATCTCCACGTCCACTCCGCCCGGCCCGGTCACCAGCACCCCGCCTCTCGTGGATCCCCCGACAAACCATTCCAGGCGGCCGGCCAAATACTGTTCAACCAGAAACCCGGCCGGAGACAGACCATGGCCCGCCATACGGTCCACCATGCGGGTCGCCGCCGCCATAAGCTCTTCCGGCGAGCGCAGATTGACCTCGACGGCACCAACGTCAGACTTGTGGAGTATGCCGACGGCCTTCAACACCACCGGATAGCCGATGGCGACCGCCACCGTCGGCAGTGTGTCGAGGGAAACAGACAAGGAGCCTCGAGGAGCCTCGAGCCCCCACGAGGCCAGCGCTAGTTTCGCCTGATATTCGTCCCAAGGGCCAGCACCTAACGCCTGTCCCCCCACCGCTCCTTGGTGCTTGCGCGGTCCGGGCCAGGACGCCGCCTCCCGGCCCAGGCGGCCCACTTCTCCGAGTGCCGCCATCGTCGATCGGAGTCCCGCAAACACATGCACACCCAGCTCTTCCGCGCGATCGTAGTAGGCATCAGGCACGCCCCCCATGGTGGTCATCACCAGGACCGGCTTTCCCGTGGCGTGGTGGGCGCGTGCCGCGCCGTCCATCATCGTTTCCCAGGCCGAAACATGCGAGGGGCTGCCGGGAAAGTCCTGCACCGCCCCCGCGAGGTCGACGTGGGGATCCGCGGCCAGACCGGTGACCACGGACGTGTACGGTTCCTCCGTCCCCCACGTGCTGGCGCCATAATCGAGGGGGTTCTGGGGGTGCACGTACTCCGGCAGCGACTCCTGCAGGCGCTGGCGGCTCGCGTCTGTGAGATCCGCCAGCTCGACGCCCAGCGTCTGGGCAAGGTCGGCCATCAGGCCGCATTCGCCGCCGGACGACGCGGCGAGCCCGACGCGCAGGCGCGGCGGCTCGCCGATGCGCTGCAGCAGTTTCAGGATCGCGACAAACTCCTCCAGATCCGTGGCCTCCGCGAAGGGGACGCGCCGCCGCACCGCCGTCCACCACTCATCGCCGGCCGCCAGTGCGCCGGTGTGAGCGGCCGCCATGGCTCGCCCCAGGGTACTGCGGCCGAGATGCAGGATGCACAGCGGCTTCTTAAGCCGCCTGGCCTGTTCCGCGACCGTGGTGAATCCATCCGGGTCCGGCATGCCCTCAATGATGGCGCCCAGCACGCGGACTTCCTCGCGCGGCAGGAGCCACTCCAGGAACTCCACCGAGCTGACGCCCCAATGGTTGCCCGACGAGATGACGTGGCTGAAGGACTGTCCGACATAACAGTTGACCAGATGATTGGCGAGGTTCCCGCTCTGGGACACTACCGCTGCGCCGGGCCCAATCCACGGTCGGTCCGGGAGGCCGATGGACCAGGCTCCGGTGATCCCTCCTCCGAGACCAACGTAACCCAGGCAGTTCGGACCCAAGACTGCCAGCCCGCCTCCCTGAGACATCTCGGCGATACGCGGACGCGCGGACCCGGCCACGTCGGCGGCCAGTATGATGGCGCCGCCGGCGCCGGCGCGGTCGGCCTCCTCCAGCACGCCCGCCACAGCCGGGGCCGCGGTGGCCACCACCACGAGATCCACGCGCTCCGGCAGCGCCGCGAGGCTCGGGTAGCAGGGTACACCGTCCACGTCCTGGTAACGGGGGTTCACCCCATACAGTCGCCCCGCCCAGTCGCGCCGCCGGAGGTTCCCCAGGATGCGCATGCCGTACCGAGAATTGGGCGAGGCACCCACGACCGCCACCGACTCGGGAGCCAAGAGCCGCGTCAGCTGGCGATGGCGTTCAACGTCCACCGCCGCTTCCTCCTTCCTCGACCGTGCTTTCCTCGGCCAGGGTGGAAAGGAATCGCCACACGGCCTGCGAGAACGCCTGAGGCTGCTCCCATTGGCAGAAATGGGCGGCATCCCGGAGGATAATCCGCTCCGAGGCGGGCAGCACCCGCGCACACGCCTCCGCCCACTGCGCGGCCGAAGGCTGACAGAACGCATCGCGCTCGCCCCAGACCATCAGCACCGGGATGCGGTGCAGGCGCTCCAGCACCTCGAGTGTCGGCGGCGGGTGCGGAGCGGTGCGCAGACGCCGCGGGCCCAGCCGGGTAAAGAACACACTCTTGTACGTCATCGCGACCAGACGGTCGTCCACGGTGGCCGGATCGGCCACATGCCAGTGGCGGAGATTGTCAGACAACACGCCGAGCCGGTCGGACAGCGTGGACGGGTTCTGGAAGTGGCGCTCCTCGACTTTGTGGTGCGTGGCCGGGTCCCCGGTCCGTCCGACCAGGGACACAAGCAGGACCCCGCGCACCAGCGCAGGCTCATGGACGGCCAGCCGGGCAGCCAGCGACGCCCCGAAGGAATAACCGCCCACGACCACGGGGTCCGGGGCAATAGAGCGCACCGCCGCGGCCAGCACATCCAGGTAGCGCGGGTAGGAAAACTCCTCCGGCAGGTCGCCGGAGTCCCCAAAGCCCGGCAGGTCCAGCGCATAGACGTCGGCGCCGTGGGCCAGATCGTCCAGGTTGCGCGCCCAGTGCGTCCAGTCCCCATAGGCACCATGGAAAAGCACCAGCGGAGGCCCGGATCCGGGCCGGTGAACCCCGGCTACCGGGATCCCGGCGACATCCACCGAAAACGCCTCGGGCGCGACCGCCAGTTCGCGCTCAAGGTCATCCAGGGTGTGTTCGAGACGCAGCGCTGGATGCGCCTCGGGCCGCTTTTGCCGCACCGCATCGAGCGCTTCGGTGCGAGACAGGCCTTGCAGCATAAGGTACAGGGCGGCCACCGCCGCCGTTCGCGACACGCCGGCCTGACAGTATACCCCGACCGTCTCTCCGGACTCGGCCAGCCCCTTCAGCCGGCGGGCTGCCGCCAGGAGCATCTCATGCTGCCCGTAGCGGAGATCCTCCAGGGGGAAATGCTCCACCGGCACCCGGTATCCGGGCGGGGTGGTTTCCCCGCGCAGGTCGATGAGCCGGGTCGCCCCTGCCTCCATCATCGCCGGTCCGTCGCCGGCGTCTCCCAAAAACACGTGTTCGTTCAACCGGGTAAGCAGGATGGTGATCCTCCTTGTTCGATCCGCGTGGTGAGATGCCCGCTAGGGCCCTCCCCTGACGTAGATCACCTGCCCGGTCACGTACGACGCCTCATCGGAACACAGAAATGCCACCACGTTGGCCACGTCGCGGGGCTGGCCCACGCGGCGAAGGGGAATGCGGCCCGACGCCGCTTTCTTGGACTCTTCGAAGTCGAACCCCTGGCGCTCCGCAGTCGCCCGGGTCATATCCGTCTCAATGAATCCCGGCGCCACGGCATTGACGTTGATGTTGAAGGGGCCAAGCTCGATTGCCAGCGTACGGGTGAAGCCCTGCAGTCCCGCCTTGGCCGTGGAGTAGTTGGCCTGGCCGCGATTCCCCAAGGCAGATGTCGAGGAGGTGTTGACGATCTTGCCCCAGCGCTGCTCGACCATGTAGCGCTGGGCGGCCCGGGAACACAGAAAGGTGCCCTTGAGGTGGGTCGCCATCACCATGTCCCAGTCGTCGTCCGTCATCTTGAACAGCAGGTTGTCGCGGAGGATGCCGGCATTATTCACCAGAATACCGATGGGGCCGAGGGTCGCCGCCACCCGTTCCAGCACTGCGTCCACCTGCGCGCGATCGGTCACGTCGGCCGCGAACGCCTCCGCCCGGCCGCCTTGATCTCGGATCCGCCGGACGGTCTCGCCCACGTCGCCTTCACGCAGGTCGAGGGCTGCCACGACGGCGCCTCCTTCCGCCAGGCGCTCGGCCTCTGCCCGTCCGATACCGCGGCCAGCACCGGTGACTACTGCCACCCGTCCGTCAAGCTTTCCCATGTATGTCGTCCTCCTCGGGGTCGTGCGGCCAGCTTACGACCGCCCGGCCGCTAATCGCGGGGGTGTCGGGAGCCGCGGCCAGCTCGACCGCCAGTGTGGCCCGCGCGCGGCCGTCGGCGTGCTGCAGTTCCTCAACCCGTCCGCTGATGGTCACGACGTCCCCGGGCCGCACCATCGCGCGAAACCGTACGCCATATTCCTCAAAGCGGGCACCGGGGGGCAGCGCGCTCATCAGGTAGCGCCCCAAGAGCCCCATGTTCAGCATCCCGTGCGCGATGACGCCCGGCAGCCCGAAGCCGCGTGCACGTTCGTCGTCGTAATGGATGGGGTTGAAGTCGCCGGAAGCACCGGCATAGCGCACCAGCTGCTCGCGGGTAATCTCATGCGTGAAAGGTCCCAAGCGATCGCCAGCCCTCATCCCGCCACCTTCTCGGTCACTATCATGATGGCGCGCGCCTGAAACGCCATCTCCCCGTGCTGGTTGATGCCTTCGCTCTCCACCGTTACCAGCGTCATGCGGCCGCGGCTGCCCTCACGCACCTTGACGTCTGCGAGCCAGGAACTCACCGCAATGGCGTCCCCAGCGATGATCGGGGCACCATAGGTAAAGTGCTGCTCGCCGTGGATGGTGCCGGCGCCCGGCATCGTGAGCCCTGGAGCGGGCCCGCGTCTGAGCGTGATCGCGAATGTGGGAGGGGCGAGCAGGCTTCGATACCCGGCGCGGCGCGCGGCGTCCTCGTCAAAGTAGCGCGGATCGGTCTCGCCCAGCGCCTCGGCGAACCGGCGGATGGATCCCTTCTCAACTTCCGTGACAACAGGTTGCGACCGTTCCCCGACCCGAGCCTCATTCACCTCAAACATGAACGGCTCCCTTCTCGGGCACTCACGGCAGAGCCTCCGGATGGAGGCATGAGGTGCGAAGACGCGAATGTACAATAGAAGCTCGCTTCGATGTTAGCATGATAAATTCGAGAACGGACAACTCGGACGGCCTGGCGCGAAACATTCCGGCTGGGAGGATGGGTTCGATGGAGACGCTGGAGGTCGGTTACCCGCGTATCGCGGCTGTCGTGGACATGGCTTTCTATGCGCGGCGGCTGCCGGAACCGGATGGAACGCATTGGGTCCTCGGCACGCCGGATGGAGGCAGGCTGAACGTGAACTTGAGCCAGGCAGCGGTGGCACAGATCCAGGCAGAATGGGAGGAGCTCCACAAGCGCGGCCAAGGAGCCGTAATCGTCATCGAGGGGCGCCTCGCCATCCGCCGGGGTGAGTGGTGGATTGGCGAATCGTCTATCCGTTGCCGCCGGGTATAAGATGCCACGCCCTCCCGAAGCTGGCTGCCGGCGGGCCGCGATCCCGCCGTGCCTGGTCCGCCAACAGCTCGTAGAGACTAAGCCATGCAGGAGATTGTGTCAGGCCGGCTCGGACAACGAGTCGGCCAGCTTCCTGCTGCGGGCCGGCCGCGGCCGCTCCCAGAACATAACTCCGTCCGGCTCCCCTTCGGCCGCCACCCCGCCGGTCAGCCCCTGGGACGGGCACAGCTCTGCCAAGGGGCAGGTGAGACAAGCCGGTTTGTGGGCACGGCACACGGTGGCCCCCAGATCCATCAGCCCTTGATTAAAGCGCCACGGATCCGTTTCCGGCACCACGGCCTCCGCCAGCGCCCATAGTCGGTGCAGACGCTCGGCGCCCCCTGGACTTTCGCCAATTCGAAACAAGCGCGCCATCACCCGTGCCACGTTGGTGTCCAGAATCCCGGCCGCGTGACCATAGGCAAAGGTAAGCACCGCCCCCGCGGTGTACCGGCCTACCCCCGGCAACGCCATCAATGCCTCCAGCGTATCCGGCACCCTGCCGTCATAGTCGCGGACGACGGCGCGAGCAATGGCCGACAGCCAGGAACCTCGGATCTTATAGCCGAGGGGGTCGGTGATGGCCTTTATCTCGTCCAAAGGTGCCTGGGCCAGATCGGAGACCGTGGGGAATCGCGCGAGAAAGCGCTCGTAGACAGGGCTGACGGTGGCGACCGTGGTCTGATGGAGAAGAATCTCCGAGACCAGGATCGCATAGGGGTCTCGGGTCTCTCGCCAGGGAAGCACGCGGCCCTCGTCGGAAAACCACGCGATCAAGCGGGTGCGGAGGTCGCCGAGTCGTTGCGCGTCGACGACGGCCCAGTACTTGACACGCTTCACTCCACGCTCACCGGCATCCGCTCCTCCCGCCACCGGAGCCGCAACATGCCCCGTCCGACGGTTTTGTACAGCGCGGCCAGCAGCTGGAACCATAATCCCAGCAGCACCGCCACGGGGAAGCCCACCACCGCCACCGAGAACCCCACGAACAGCGCCACCCCGAGGCCGAAGTACCCGGCGGGGACATGGTGCACCAGCACGAACAGGCCCGTCAGCAGGGTCAGAATGACGGCGAGGGCGCCGCAGACAATCCACGCATACACGAGCGTGCCCACCACGGTCCGGGTCCGGCCTGGGACCGCCTCTCTCAGGGCGCGCCCCTCCCCCGCCTCCTCGGGTGCGCCCACAAGCAGGAAGGGTCGGCTCATCGACACCACGAGCCAGGTGTACAGCCGGGCCGTACCAAACAGCAGCAGCCCCTGCACGACCGGCACGCCGGCGAGCACGACCCACCACCAGCCCCCGGGCGGGATCCCAAACAGTCCGCTCCCCCAGGCCGCCAGCCCCAGCAGGATCCCGACCGGCCACTGCCCGGCCCCCACTCCGAGCGCATGCCGGGCGTTGACCTCCATCACCTGACTCCCGGCTGTCAAAAGGGTCCAGCCGCCGTAGCGGCGAGCCGTCAGGGAATACCACCCGGCGCCAATAAACCGGATCGCCACGAACGCCGCGAAAAGGCCGACGGCCTTAAGCCACCCGCCTGGTTCCAGGAGTCGCACGTGGGCCCACCAGAGAACGGCCGCATAGGGCAAGAGGGCGGCCAGACCGCTCCAGATGGCCCACGGCAGCGGCCCTACCCCGACCACACGCCGGTACGTCCACATCGGCGAAACTCCCCAGAAAGGCTTACGGTCCTCCGAAGAAGGCGCGGTACATCGCCGGATTGGTGGCCAGGACATACACCAGGATGCCGATGGCGACCGTAAACGGCACCGTGAGCCACCACAGCAGCCGGGCCAGGCGCCACTCGGCGTCGCGCAGCAGAAATGCCGCCACCGCAAACGCTCCGGCCACCACCATCACGGTCGCATATAAGACCGGCACACGCCACCTGCCCTAGGACCCGCCCTTTTGCATGGCCGCCACCCGGGCCACGTTTTGTTCATGCTGCTGATAGGTGTCGGCAAACAGATCTTGACCGCTGGGAGTGGCCACAAAATAAAGATAGCCGACGTGGGCCGGATGCAGCGCCGCCCTGAGAGCCACCATGCCCGGGCAGTCAATGGGACCGGGCGGAAGCCCCTTGTTGAGATAGGTGTTGTACGGCGAGGCGACCGTCAAGTCCTTCAGGGACAGCGCGCCCGCCACCCGGCCATCGAGCGCGTAGCGGACGGTGGCGTCGGACTGCAGCGGCATCCCGATGGCAAGCCGGTTGGAAAACACCGCGGCGATGAGTGGCGCGTCCGCCGGGCGCTTGTCCTCCGCCTGAACAATCGAGGCCAGCGTGACCCAAGTCCACACGCCCTCACCCGGAGGCAGCTGCCTCCGCAGCGATTGGGTGCGGCTCTCGAAGTCCTGCCACATCATGCGTACCACGGCGGCAGGCGTGGAGCCGTACGGGATGAGGTAGGTGTCGGGAAAGAGGAAACCCTCCCAAGCCGTGCGGACTCCTTTTGGAGCCGTCATCCCGGGAACCCCGGTCTTCAGCGCGGCCTCCAACGCGGCCCGGGTGCTCACACCCGAAGCCACCAGACGCCGCACGATGTCATGCACCGTAAAGCCCTCGGGAATGGTGACCCGGTACACCAGGATATCGTCGTGAGCCAGGTGCTGCAGGACCGTCGCCAGAGACCAGGCCGGCGACATGCGGTACGATCCGGGCCGCAGACGGGCATCCAGGTTCCCGCGGGCCGACAGGATCAGAAAGGCCCATGCGCTCCGGATGACGCCCGCTTGCTGCAGCAGGTCGGCGACATCCCTGGCCGTTGCGCCCGGTTTGACGGTGACGACTACGGAAGTCCGCGCCTGTGGCGCGGGGGCGGACGAGAAATACCGCCAGGCGCCCAGGCCGCCCAGCACGACCAGCGCCGCCACCAGCACGGCGCCAATCCCCCACCGCAAAGAGGCACGGGCCCGCCCCCCGGTCCTGGCCAGGGGGATCACCCGTGCCGCATCCTATTCGCCGTCGTCGCCCTCTTCGTCGAGCACTGCCTCGTAGGCGTCCACGACAGCCTGCCATTCCGATTCATCATCAATCTCGACCAACTGGTCGTCGCCGTCCGAGCTCTTCTCCAGCCGGAGGATGACGGCCTCGGCCTCCTCTTCGTCCGCCGTTTCGTACGGGAGCAGGATGGCGTACTCGTGGGCGTTGACTTCGATCACGTCCACCACGACAAAGTCGTGGTCCTCGCCGTCCTCGTCCGTGAGCGTGATCACTTCGTCCTCGTCTCCGTCCATCCCGTGCATGCGGTCCTCGTCGCTCATGCGTCACCCCGTTCCTGGTCCGCTCGCCGGCGGTCCAAATATGTTTTCAGAATCATCGCGGCAGCCAGCCCATCCACAAGGTCGCGGCGGCGGCTGCGCCGCACGTCCTGCTCGATGAGGACGCGCTCGGCCGCTCGGCTGCTGAACCGCTCATCCACCAGGTCCACCGGCCAGGGGACGACCTCCAGCAGCTGTTTGACGAACGCCTCCACCCGCTTGGCCTGCGGCCCGACAGTTCCGTTCAAACTAAGCGGCCACCCCACCACGATCCGCTGCACCTGCAGTTGCTCCCCGAGGGTCCGGATGCGGGCCAGGTCCTGGGTGAGCTGTTGCCGCAAGATGGGATCGCGGGGCGTGGCAATGGTGCCGGTCTCGTCGCTGACCGCGACACCAACCCTCTTTTCCCCGACGTCCAGGGCCATTATGCGTCCCGGCGTCACCGGAGCGGCTGGCCCTCCAGTCTCTCAACGAACTGGCGCAGCAGTTCTTCCACCAGTTCGTCTCGTTCGACGCGCCGTATCAGGCTCCGGGCCTCCTGATGGCTGGTGACGAAAGCCGGATCCCCGGACAGGAGATATCCGGCCAACTGGCTGATGGGGTTGTATCCGCGGTCCTTGAGCGCCTGGTAGACCGCCTGCAGGATGGCGTCGGCTTCATTGGCGACATCGCCGCGGGCACTAAGCCGGCGGGTCTGGTCCATGTCGCTCATCGTGGGCCTCCCTCCGAACCTTCGACGCTGCTCGACACAAATAGACATACGGATTCGTCAAAGGCACCACCATATTGCACCAGTAGAACCGGTATCACGTCCTTCGCGGTCTAGGAGGGGATGTCCTGCAGGGCGCGCTTCTCGATGAGGGCCCGTGCCGTGGCCAGTGCCTTCCCGATGCCGCCCGGGTTCTTGCCCCCGGCCTGCGCCAGGTCCGCGCGTCCGCCCCCTCCCCCGTCGACGAACGGCGCCAGCTGCCGGACCAGGTCTCCCGCCCTGAAGCCTGCCCTCTGGGCCTTCTCCCCTACCAGCGCGGTGAGATTAACCCGATCACCCACCGTAGAGGCCAGGATGGCTACGTCAACGTGCGGGCGGATGCGGTCTGCCAGCTCACGTACCTCGTCCGGCGTCCGGGCCGCCATCTCGGCCATCACCACGTCGAACCCGCCCACGGTCTCGACGCTGGCCAAGAGACCGCTGGCCGCGCGCTCCAGTTCGGCCCGCTCCCACTCTTTCACACGCCGTTCCAGGGCGTGAACTTCTTCGACCACATCACGGGCGCGCTCCACCAGGTGCTGCGGGGTGGTGCGAAGGGTGGAGGCCGCATCGCCCAGGGCACGATCCAGCGCCCGCGTCCACTGGAGCGCTCCCAAGCCGGTGACCGCTTCGACCCGGCGCGTGCCGCTCCCGATCCCGGTTTCCTCGATAATCCGGAACAAGCCGATCTGACCCGTATGATGGCAGTGGGTTCCCCCGCAGAGCTCCTTCGAGGCTCCGGGTACCTCCACGACGCGGACGCGCTCGCCGTACTTATCCCCAAAGAAGGCAATGGCGCCGCCTTCTCGCGCCTCAGCGAGGGAGGTCTCCACGGTCTGCACCGCGCGGTCCTCCAATATCCACCGGTTGACCAGATCTTCGACGGCGCGGATCTCGTCCCCCGTCATGGGCTCCGGATGGCTGAAGTCGAACCGGAGGCGGTCAGGCGCCACCAGCGAGCCGGTCTGCCGGGCACCGTCGCCCAGCACCTCCCGAAGCGCCGCATGCAGGAGATGGGTCCCCGTGTGGTTCCGCATGGCCCCTTCCCGGAGCGGCCGGTCGACGGAGGCCGTCACCATATCGCCTCGACGCACCACGCCGTCCGTCACCCGCCCGAAGTGCCAGATGGCGCCGCTCTCCTTCTGCGTATCCTCGACGACGATCACGCCGTCCGGTCCCGCCAGACGGCCTCTGTCGCCCACCTGGCCCCCTCCCTCAGGGTAGAACGGCGTCGCGGGCAGGTAGACCATGACATTGTCCCCCGCCCTCACCTCATCAACGGGCTCGCCGTCGCGGAACAGCACCTCCACCGGCTGACTGTCGGTCAGCACCTCATACCCGCGAAACCGCGAGGGCGGCATGGCCGGAAGGTCCCGGACCCGCGTCGGCCGGTCGCGGCGGGCGCGCGATCGCTGCTCCTGCATGAGACTCTGAAACCGGTCCGTGTCCACCGCGATGCCGCGTTCCTGCGCCACGTCAACCGAGATGTCGAGGGGAAAGCCGTGGGTGTCGTAGAGGCGAAACGCGGCCTCTCCGGGGAGACGCGCACCAGGCTCCAACCCGTCTAACATCTCGGACAGGAGGCGGAGGCCGCTCTCCAGGGTCTGGTGAAAACGTTCCTCCTCCCCCCGGATCATGGCCTGGATGGTGCGTTGGCCTGCCAGCACCTCAGGGTACACGCCCCCGAGGATCTCACCCACCAAGGGCGCCAGCTGGTACAAAAAAGGTTCGTGCAGACCCAGCACGCGGCCATACCGCACGGCGCGCCGCAGAATGCGCCGCATCACATACCCGCGGCCCTCGTTGGAGAACAGGACCCCATCGGCCAGCAGCATGGTGACGGTGCGGATGTGATCCGCGATTACCCGGTACGGCATTCCGGCGGG
>JBMFXK010000008.1:0-18127 GCA_049964315.1 Clostridia bacterium
CGGCAGCCTGAAGAAGCCGGTGCATGTGCACGAAGAATGCCTCCTCGCTCGTGTAGTCGAGGAGTGTCATGTACGGCTGCACTGCTGACAGGTGGACGCCCGCACCAGTACCAGTACTTGCCATAGACGCATTCACATTCCTTTAGCGCGTGCTCGATGGCTCTTGCCCGTGCGCCGATCTAAGATGAGACAGACAATCGCCTCTACACTGGGCCCTTCCCATCAATCGTATCAATCGTACACAGGAGAACAGCATCATGGCTAACCCACTGACCGAGCACGAACGCCGGGAAACGTTTCGTGCGGCCCTTGGCACCCGCCCCCAGCGCGCCCCGGCCACCCTTCACGGCACGACCCGAGTGTGCGAGGGATGGGCACAGGAAGCGGCACTGCGGATGCTCTTGAACAACCTGGACCCGGCTGTGGCAGAACGGCCCGACGAGCTTATCGTCTACGGCGGACGCGGAAAGGCCGCTCGAAGCTGGGACGCGTTTTGGGACATTGTGGAGAGCCTCTTGCGGCTCAAGGACAACGAGACGCTGCTGGTCCAGAGCGGCAAGCCGGTGGCGGTCTTCGAGACGCATGAGCGGGCGCCTCGCGTGCTCATCGCCAACTCCCTGCTGGTGCCGGCCTGGGCCACCTGGGAGAAGTTCTGGGAGCTTGAGGCGGCCGGGCTCACGATGTACGGCCAGATGACGGCCGGATCCTGGATCTACATCGGGACCCAGGGCATCCTGCAGGGCACCTTCGAAACCCTGGCCGCACTGGCCGAGCAGCATTTTGGGGGCACCCTGCAGCACCGGATCGTGCTCACGGCCGGTCTTGGCGGCATGGGCGGCGCCCAGCCGCTGGCGGTCACCATGAACGGCGGTGTGGCACTGGTGGTGGAGGCGGACCCGGAGCGGATTGCGCGCCGGCTGGCCATCGGCTACCTGGATGAGGTGGCGTCAGACCTCGACAGTGCGTTGGCACGGGCGGAGGAAGCGCGCCAGGCCGGCGAGGCCGTCTCCATCGGCCTGCAGGGAAACGCGGCCCTTACGCACCCGGAGCTGGTGCGCCGCGGCTTCCGCCCGGACGTGGTGACGGACCAGACCTCGTCGCACGATCCGTTGAACGGGTACGTGGTGCCCGGCCTTGACCTGGGGGAAGTGGAGCGGCTCCGGCACGAAGAGCCGGATGCTTACGTCCAGGAGTCAAAGGCCGCGATGGCACGGCAGGTGGAGGCGATGCTGGCCTTTGGCCGCACGGGCTCCATTGTCTTCGACTATGGCAATAACCTGCGCCAATTTGCCTATGAGGCGGGCGCGAAGGGCGCCTTCAGCTACCCCGGCTTCGTCCCCGCCTTTATCCGCCCCCAGTTTGAGGAGGGGCGGGGGCCCTTCCGGTGGGCGGCCCTGTCGGGCGACCCGGAGGACATCCGGGCCACCGATCGCAAAGTCCTGCAGCTGTTTCCCGAGGATCAGAAGCTTCGCCGCTGGATCGAAATGGCCGAGGCCCGCGTGCCGTATCAAGGGCTTCCCGCCCGCATTTGCTGGCTTGGCTATGGGGAGCGCGCCAGGTTTGGTCTGGCCATTAATGAGATGGTCCGGGCCGGGGAGGTCCGCGCCCCCATCGTCATCGGACGCGATCACCTGGATGCGGGATCGGTGGCGTCGCCGTTCCGGGAGACGGAAGCCATGCGGGATGGCTCCGACGCCATTGCCGACTGGCCTATTTTGAACGCGCTGGTCAACACGGCGGCCGGGGCCAGCTGGGTGTCGGTGCACCACGGCGGCGGCGTGGGAATCGGGTACTCGCTGCATGCCGGCATGGTGGTGGTGGCGGACGGCACGGAGGACGCAGCGTTTCGGCTCCAGCATGTGCTCACGACCGATCCCGGGATGGGTGTGGCCCGTCACGCGGACGCGGGGTACGAGAAGGCGCGGCAGGTGGCTCGCGAACGAGGTGTCGATCTCGGAGGTCCACGAGGCCCTGAGCGGAGGCCGTGAATCCGACCGACGTAGCGGCGGAATGGGTGGAACATCTTCACCGGTGGATCGGATCTTGGCCGCACCGGGTCTGGGTGGCGACGGGGGAACCGCCGCTTGCCATCGCTGAAGCGGGCAACTACGTGGCCGAGCCGCTGCCGACTATGGCGCTCGGGACGTCCCGGCCGAGCCGTTATCGCACCCCCGAGGCCCTTTACCTGGTTCGGGAGGCCGTGCCCGGAATCGTCGTCGGCCTATGCGTACCCGCAAACCGCTCCCATCCACTGCTGGATGTGGTGCTGGAGCTGGGGGCCGCTCTCTACCGGAGCGAATGGCTGCTGGCCCAGCAGCATCTTTCCCTGCAGTCCATGGCGCATGAAGTGCGGGCTCCCCTGACGCTCCTGTCGGGTTATTCGGAAATGCTTGGGCATCGCGGCGAAACCGAAATGAGCCGCCTCTTCCTGAATGAGATTGACCGTGTCGAGGGCTATCTGGAGGAGTTCCTGCAGGCTGGGCGCCCCATGATGCTGGCGCCTGTCGAGCTGTCGGACCTGGTCGAAACGGTCAGCGACACCTACCGTCCCACCTGCGTATCGGCCGGCATCGCCGTGACGGTGAGCGCCGCCCGGGTCATCGTGCTGGCCGACCGCCGGAAGCTCGAGACCGTGCTGGGCAACCTGTTCCGCAACGCCATCGAGGCCATGCCCGGCGGCGGAGACATCAGCATCCACGTCAGGGCTGTCCCGGGCGGGGCGGAGGTCACCTTTACGGACAGCGGCCCTGGCATTCCGGAACAAATTCGACGGCATCTGTTCGAGCCCTACGTCTCCACCAAGCAGCAGGGGCACGGTCTGGGTCTGGCCCTCTCACACGACATCATGCTCCGGCACAGCGGTCTCTTGGAGCTGATGCCGTCCGAGATGGGTGCCGCGTTCCGCATCTGGATCCCCCGCGGCGTGCCCGCCTGAGCGAAGCCGAGCGTCCATCTGGTAAGCTGTTCGGGGACGCGGCCGGGGACAGGGAGACTTGCTCAGGGCCGGCTTCCGCGGAGGGACGGGCGAACTCATGAATGCGACCGGGCTCGTGCGGCGCGCGTGGCAGCTTCTGTGGCAGAACCCCGCCATCTTCAATCTCGTCTTCTGGAGTCTTATCCTCTCGCTTCTCACCGACCTGGTGCTGCAGACGCGTCTATCGTCCGACCTGCCGCCCGCCCTGGCCCATCCCTCTTTCACCGGCAACCCTCGGGCCTTCAACTTCCGGTTTCCTCCGGGCGGCGCGCTAAAGCTCGGGCTGTTCCTGTCCACCGTGCTCCTCATCGTGACGCCTTTTCGCCTGGCCGGCGTATACGGGGGCGCGTTTCAGATCCTGCGAAACCCCCGCCCGAGCTTTGGGCAGTGGCTCCTGTTTTTTCGGGTGGGCTGGCAGATGTTCTGGCGCGGTTTAGCCGCCACCCTGGCCGGAGTCGCAGCCCTGGTGCTGCTCATCCTGCTGTTTTTGGGGCTGGGCCTTTTGGGCTCCGCGCTTGGAGCCCTCGGCAGCCTCCTGTTGATCCCCTGGATCGCCGTGATGCTCTGGGCCATCAGCCTGGCTCTCATGGGCCTCGGCGCCATCATGGCCAACGACCGCCCGACCCAGGACGCGATTCGCTTCGCTGTGGGATGGGGCTGGGCCCACCGTGGGCCGGGGCTGCTGCTGGGTCTGCTCCTGGTGGGCCTCATGCTGGCAAGCCTGCTCGTGCTGGTCGCGCTGGCCCGCATCCCGCTGCTCGGGTCCATCATTCTCCTGCTGGGCCTGTGGGTCATCAGCGGTACTCTCACCGTCCTGCCCGCAGCTTTGTACGAATCCGCCGGATCTCAGCCATAACCTCCCGTTAACTGGAAACCCTATCCCCATCATCGGGGAAGGGGATGGCGCATGACCCGGCGCGAGGCGCTGGTCTGGCTCGGCACCATGAGCGGGAGTCTGCTTCTGACCTCGCCGGTGCGGGCACTGTCGCGGCTGCGGCCGGTCCGGGCCTTCATTCCGCGGCTGCGCGCCGTCCAGATTTCGGACATTCACCACGGCTATCGGGGTGTCGGCAACCCGGACCCGGCCGCCTCGGTGGATCGCGCCCTGGCACTCGTCAAGCGGCTGCGGCCGGACGTGCTTCTGGTGAGCGGGGACCTTATCGAGGCCGATCGGGCGGCCCGGGTCCGGGAGCGCCGTCTGCACGAGGTGTGGGAGCGCCTCACGGCGCTGGGAATCCCGCTGCTGGCGGTGCCCGGAGAACAGGATGCCCTGATGGACCGGGGTTCGCTGTGGAAGCAGGTGGTGGGTCCGCTTCACTTCCACGAGGAGGTGCGGGGCGTCCACGTGATCGGACTCGACAACGTCAGCCGCGGCTACCTTCTGGGTTCCCCCGAAAGACGCTGGCTGTTCAACGTCCTCGACGGGATCCCTCAGGACTCTCCGGTGTTGATGATGGCGCACGCGCCGCTGGCCTGGTTTTATCCCCCGTGGAACTGGTACACCTACGATGGGCCGGCGGCGGCGACTCTCCTGAAGCGCTTTCCGCATCACCTCTTCATTCACGGGCACGTGCACCAGGTGCTGACCGACGCCGTTGCCGGCATCGGTGGTCTTGGGGCCCGGGCCGTGAGCTTCGCCTACCCGCTCCCGGACCGGCAGCAGCCGGTTCCCCTGCGCCCCCTGCCGATGCCCGACCAGAACCGGAACGACGGCTTGGGCGTGCGCTTGATCGAGTTCTCGGAGCGGTTTCGGGTCACCGACCACGTGCTCGTCGAGCCGGTGATTCTAGGAGCCCGTACCGATTAATGGCCATGAAGGGACAGCTGCTGAAGTTCGGTCTGCTGCCGGTGGTGCTGGCCGTCGGCGTGGCTGTGGCCATCAGCCGGGGCTTGCCGGCCGCCCACTCCGCTCCCGGCGACGGGAGCATTCCTCAGGGAGCCCGCCTCTACCAGCTCGCCTGCATGTCCTGCCACGGACCGGACGGCAACGGCCGGGGGCTGGCGCCGGTGCCCGGAATGGCGGCACCGGCTCTCGACCGGCTTGATCTCAATGTCTGGACTGAGGCTCGTCTGGCCGCGGTCATTCGATCCGGGTCGCCCCCGATGCCCGCGTTTGGCGCGGTTCTGCCAGGGGACGCCATCCACAATCTGGCCCTCTACGTTCGCTCCCTGCAGACGGCGCCAAAGCGCGCGCGCTGAATCATATACCTCCACCGGGAGGGAGACGCGTGCGGCGGACATACCCCTGGCCCGTACTGTGGGCGTGGCTGGTGGGCGTGCTGGTGCTGCCGGGGCTCGGCGTGGGTCTGGGCCAGTTTCTCTGGGCTCTATGGCTGATTCTGGGTGTGACCTGGTGGATGGCCGGACGGAGGGATGAGGATCGATGGTGGCTGGGACTGTCTGCCGCCCTCGGCCTGGTGGGGCTGCTGTGGTGGTGGGCGACCCGTCCGGAGAGCTGGATCCTGGGTCTGGGGCCATATCTGGGCCCCGTATTCTGGGGCACCCTCATCGGAATCGGCGTCGGGGCCTTTGCCCGGACGCGGCGCTAGACAGCTCGCTCGCAAACACTCCTGTCAACAAGAGCCAGGCTCCCGCAATCGGCAGGCTCACGGGAAATACGACCCACAGGACGATCGCCCGCAGGCCGAGCCGGGCCAGGACCCTGATGCCAAGGAGCGCCAGGTAACCCCACAGCGCCCAGAGCAGGCTCGATGCCGGCCAGTCCATCTTGAAGGCCAGACCGAGAGCGCCCAGGATCGGCACCCACAGAAGCGTCAGGGACGGGTCGGTGCGGCGGCGCGGCGCGCGTGCGCAGACGACGCAGCCGTTGCGGATGAGGCAACTCACGCATGCGGGGCGGCCACAGCGTGGACACCGGTATACCTGGTCGGCGGCGTGCAGCGGACACACCGGCGGACGCGGCTCGGGCTCTTGCGGAGCGCGGCGGGTCTCCTCCATGACCAGCTGATAGGCACGGTTCAGGTCTTTGGTGCGTTCCTCCGCGACCTGTTCATCCGCGGGACTCCGGGCATGAAGGTCGGGATGCCAGCGGCGGACGGCCGCATGGTATGCCCGTCGGATCTCCTCAGGCCCGGCTTCCCCTCCGACGCCCAGAAGGGTGCGCGCCTCCTCGAGGGTGAGGTCGCGGTGCGGTTTTCGTGTTGCCATCGTTAGAGCATATTCGGGGGGGCGTGCGATCTGCTGGTGCAGAAGGCGGTGACAGCCGTCGTGTTGAAGCCTGTTGACGGGAGGGTCGGCGATGGTGGCGGACGTGCTGGCGGAAGGGCTCCGCCTGATTTTTGTCGGCTATAATCCGGGCCGCCACAGCGAAGCGACCGGGCATCACTTCGCGGGACCCCAGAATCTCTTCTGGCCGCTCCTGTACGACGCCGGATTGGTGCCGCGCCGCCTGCGCGCCGAAGAAGACAGGGAAGTGCTCCTGTACGGGATCGGGATTACCAACCTGGTCGAGAGGATGACGCCTTCGTCTGGCGATCTGACGCCGTCGGAGAAGGAGGCCGGAGGGCGTCGGCTGCGCGAGAAGATCGGGCAGCTGACGCCGACCTTAGCCTGCTTTCTCGGCAAGGATGTCTACCGCGCCTACGCCGGGCTGGCCGTGTCCCGTCCTGTCCTGTGGGGACTGCAGGAGGCGGCTGTCATTCCCGGCGTACGGGACTACGTAGCGCCAAACCCGAGTCCCCGGTCCACCGTCCCGTACGGGGTGCGCCTGAAGCTGATGCGCGAGCTTCAGGGCATCCTTACCTACGGGCTCTAGAACCGTTGGCCGCGTCACGCGCCGGAAAGGACGACGATCACGGCAACCGCCACCGCCAGCATGACCCCCGCGCGAAGCCATAGCGCCATGCGAATCAGCAGCAGCGCCGCCAGGATACCGGTGCCAAACACCGCGACAGCCGTGCGCACGAGCCACTGGCCGCAGGGTCTGCCGGGGGCCGCCTTGTCATTGTCGTCGGCAGGGTTCATGACATAGCTCCATTCGTGGCCCGTTCACATCCTAAACGTCTGCGGCGTCAACCTGGTTCTGCCGGACGGGCCGTTTCGCGCCCACGTTATAATGAACCCGACCGGCGGCGCTGCAGGCAGCTTCCGACCCGCCCAGGGAGCAGCCAAAGCGCACAGCCGAAAGGAGGCAACGATGCCGCAGGGCACCGAACACGTCATTGCAGTGGGCAAGCCCTGCCCCGACGTGGAGTTTTCGACCGAGATGGGCACGATGCGGCTGTCTGACTTTCGGGGACGGATCCTGGTCCTCTACTTTTACCCGCGCGACATGACCCCGGGCTGCACGACCGAAGCCTGCGACTATCGCGATCACTACGGGGAATTTCAGCATCTCGGCGCCACCGTCATCGGCGTCAGCACCGACTCCCTCCAGAGCCACGCCCGATTTGTGGCCAAGCACCAGCTGCCGTTCGTGCTGGCCAGCGACCCGGACGCGGAAGCCGCCCGTGCCTTTGGCGTCTACAAGGAAAAAGTCCTCTACGGCAAGCGGTCGATGGGCATCGAACGTTCCACTTTCGTCATCGACCAGGAGGGGATCCTGCGGGCTGAGTTCCGGAAGGTGAAGGTGGCTCACCACGTCGAGCAGGTGCTGGACGTTGTCCAGTCTCTCTGACGGGCCGTCGCGTTACCGGGTCCGTCGGGTGCTGGACACCCTGGCCGCCCTTTATCCGGATGCCCGCACGGCGTTGCACTTCGACACGCCGTGGCAGCTTCTGGTGGCTACCGTGCTGTCGGCTCAATGCACCGACGCCCGGGTGAATATGATTACCCGGAGGCTGTTTCGGGAGTGCCCGGACGCGACGAGTCTGGCCGCCCTGTCCGAGGAGGAGATTGCCGAGCGTATCAGGGACTGCGGGCTCTTCCGGTCGAAGGCGCGCTACCTGTCTGCCACAGCGCGGATCGTGGTCGAGCGCTATGGCGGGGCGATTCCTTCCGCCATCACCCATGAAGAGCTCACCGCCCTTCCGGGTGTCGGGCGCAAGACGGCCAACGTGGTGATGGCCAATGCCTTCGGGGCGGACGCCCTGGCCGTGGACACGCACGTCTTTCGGGTCGCGCATCGTCTGGGCTGGAGTCAGGCGCGCGACGCGGATCATACGGAGGCGGATCTGACCCGTCTCATCCCGAGGCGTAAGTGGTCTGAGGCGCATCACTGGCTGATCCTGCACGGCCGCCAGGTCTGCCATGCCCGCAGGCCGGATTGTTCCGTCTGTGCCATTGCGCGCTGGTGCCCCAGTGCGGCAACCGGAGCGCCTTGATCTAGCCGCCTGCAAGGCACTGCGCGTGGCCGGGAGAAGGTGGAAGGGAGATATCGCGCGTGATGGTCCTGGTGCTGGTGGAGGATTTGATGTTTCGAAGCCGCCTCGAGGCGCACCTGTCCCAACGGGGCGTCCCGCATGAGGCCGCGGCCCCACGACACCTGCGCGAGACCCTTCAGCGCGTCACGCCCACGCATGTCGTCGTCAATCTGGCCGAAGCCTCGCCGGATGACCTGGCGGTACTGGCCGACCTGCCGGTGCATGTGCTGGGCTTTGGCCCCCACGTGGATCGCGCAAGGTTCCTCGGCGCGCGCCGACTGGGGGCGCAGGTCGTGGCCAACTCGGCCCTGGAGTCGCGCCTGGCCCCTTTCGCGGCGGAGGAGGCAACCTAGCCGTGCTGGCCCTGGTGCTCTCCGGCGGCGGCATCTATGGGGCCGCGCACGTAGGGGTTTTGGCCGCGCTGCAGGAACTGGGGATCCGGCCGGACGTGGTGGTGGGTACATCGGCCGGATCGCTGGTGGGCGGAGTCTACGCGGCCGGCCACCCGGCGGAGACCCTGTTGAAGCTGACCCGGGAACTGTCGCCCCGCGACGTGCCGCTGGACTGGAAGTCCATCCTGGCCGCTATTGTCCGCCGCCGGCACCTTCCCGACCGGGTGTTGAACCCTGACCCGTTGCTGCGCAAGGCGGAAGGCCTGATCGGCGGCACCACGATCCGTTCCACGCGGATTCCGTGCTACATTACGGCCACGTCGCTGACGGCGCGGCGGGTGGTGGTCTTCGGTCCACCCCTCTCGGTAGATCCGCTCTCGGAGGACGCGCTCAAGCTGGTGCCGTGGCCGGAGGACGTGCCCCTTCTCACCGCAATGGCGGCCAGCACAGCCGTCCCGGGCCTCTTCCGTCCGGTCCGGCTCCAGGGGCACTGGCTGGTGGACGGCGGGGTCCTCGACGACTATCCTCTGGACGTGGCGGTTCTGGCCGGCGCCACCCGCGTCATCGGCGTCTACATTGACGATCGCGGCGGCAGGCTTGACGAGCGCGAAAGTCCGCACATCATTACGACCGCGGGCTCGAGCCTCAATCTCCTGCTGAATGACTCCACCTGGGTGCGCCGGCATTTCGTGGCGGAGCGCTTCGGCATCCCTCGGGTCGAAGTGCCGATTCCCGTCGCCGGACTTTCCCTGACCGACTTTCATCAAATTCCGAAGCTGATCGAGCTCGGCCTCAGCGAGACCCTGCGCCTGCGCGAACCGCTTCGAAAGCTGGCTGCCGCCTAGCGTTTGCGCGCCAGGACCTCCCAGACTTCGGGGCGCGTGAAATGCTCGGGGGGCGTGGCTCCGTCGGCCAAAAGGGCGCGGAGCTGGGTGCCACTCACCGATACATGCATCTTAGGGGGATGCGGGCAGGTGCGCGAGCTCATCATGCCCTCACAGCGTGTGCAGTAGAACGCCTCGCCGAAGGTAAGGGGCTTGATAACCAAGTCGTCTGGTGCAAGCGTGGTGAAGATGTGCTGGGCGTCGTAGGGGCCGTAGTAGCTCCCAACACCGGCGTGGTCGCGTCCCACCACCAGATAGGCGGCGCCGTAATTCTGGCGGATGACCGCATGCAGGAGCGCTTCGCGCGGGCCGGCGTAGCGCATCTCGATGGGGTAGCCGGCCTGGAGCACCCGGCCAGGCGGAAAGTAATGCGTCACCAGTGCATCGATGGCCTCCACGCGCACCTCGGCCGGAAGATCGCCCGGCTTCAGCCGGCCCAGAACCTGATGGATGAAGACGCCGTCGCACCATTCCAGCGCCAGCTTGGCCAGGTGCTCGTGAGAGCGATGCATGGGGTTGCGGGTTTGAAAAGCGGCCACCCGCCGCCACCCCCGCTCCTGAAAGGCCGCGCGCGCCTCGGCCGGGGTCAGACACAGGGCGCGGTAGCGCTGAAACAGTGATCCGAGGTCAAT
Source organism: Clostridia bacterium (assembly GCA_049964315.1). GTDB lineage: Bacteria > Bacillota > Sulfobacillia > Sulfobacillales > JAIMBI01 > JAKATP01. The sequence continues at coordinate 10,204 of JBMFXK010000008.1, forward strand.
CACCTCCACCGGTCCCCCCACATAGACCGGCGGGGCCGTCAGCACGCTCTGGACGCCAGGATGCTTCGGGTCCTCGGTGCCAAACACGTGCCGGCATTCCATCGACCGGTCCGGCACGAACGTCTCCACTACGGTCATTACGGCGGCCAGAGTCCCGTCAGGGTGCAGGAGGCGGGCGCGACCGCGGGCGGCAGCGGCGCGGGCGTCTGCCGTCGTTGCCGCCAGCACAATGGGAATGGGCCAGAAGAGCCCGTCGGGGCGGTGCAGCTGCCGCGTCACGGCGCTGTATTCCGCCCCGGTCATGAACCCCTCGAGCGGGGTGTAGGCCCCCATGCCGAGCAGCGTGAGGTCCGACGCTTCCCGGGTGCTCAGCGTGAGCGCGGGGAGATCCCGGGCCTCTTCACGCAGGAGTTCGGCCCGGTCGTCGTCCACGAGCCGCGGATACAGTGCCCGATGCCGGCCGTGCGGCGGCACCAGCGGAATCGTATTGCCTTCCGGTCCTGCACTCGTCGTCATGCCGTTCCCGCCTCTCAGGTTTGTTAAGCATCCCAAGGGAACCTATGTATGGCGCCTGCCGGCTGTTCATCGGGGCGGGCGGCGGTCTGCTATGATCGGCGCGGGAGAAGGAGTGCGGATGATGAAAGAGAGCCTGATGCCACGCCGCACCCGTTTTTCACGTCCCGGCTTTGCGGCCCTTCTCACCGTGCTGCTGGTCCTGGTGGCGGGTCTGTCTTTCTTCGTGCTCAAGTACGAGGCGGGAAAGAGTCCGGTCAACACGGTGCAGCCCGCCCTGGCGATTGGATCCGGGACGGTCCACGCCCCCGTCACGTCCGCAACCGCCGCCCGCAGTGTTCTTTCCTTCGTGCCGTCGGGAAACGCCGACTCGCTCGGACAGGCCATGTGTTCAGCCACCGGCACCTCGCCGTGCGCGGTCACGCGCTACCCGGGCCGTGTCACCGTTCGATCCGCGTCGAATGGTCGATTCCTCGTGACGGTGGTCTTGACGGTCAACCTCAAGCGACTTTTAGCCGGTGGCGAGATCTCATTTGGGCACTTCCCGGGATCGTCGAGCCTGAAGACGGGAAGATTGGCCGTCTCGACCGACAACAGCATTTACGGCGTCAACATGAACCCCGCCACCCATCAGGCCGTCTTCCGATACTACGTCTCGCGGAGCGGCCTCAAGGTTTGGGCGCTCAACTGGAACGCACTGGGGGCCATCAGTCAGAACGCCTCGCTGCAATAAGGCGCAGGAACCGGCAACACGAGGAGGTGCCGAAATGAAAGCCGTTGCGATGGACCATCTGGTGCTGGAGGTACAGGACGTCGATCGGGCGCTGGGCTTCTACAAAGACGTGCTGGGGCTTCCGGTTGAACGCCTCGACAGCTTCCGGCGCGGCGAAGTGCCGTTTCCGTCTGTGCGTGTCGGCCCGCTTCTGATTGACCTCTTTGTCGTGCCCGATCCCGGCCCGGGTCCCAATCATTTCTGCTTGGAAGTCGACGCCGATCCGGCGGAACTGGTGAGCGCTCTCGACGCCGCGCACATCGCCCACACGGAGCCCGGACTCCGGTTCGGCGCGCGCGGCGACGGGACGAGCGTCTACGTGCACGATCCGGACGGACACCAGGTGGAGATCCGTACCTATCGGCGTTGACCGTCGGCGACTCAGACGCCGCGGCGAGTGTGTGATGCACACCACATGCGACAGCGGGTCCAACGTCGAACGCCGGCGAAATGTCGGTTTAGGTGAGATGGGCGCGCGAAGGTCTAAGCGGCGGTTGAGCTGCCGTACATAGACTCGCCTTTCGCGTCGCGGGATTGGTTCTTGGCGGCTCCATCGTCCCGAGCCAGCCGGGCCTGGCTTGTCTCAAGCGGGGTCGTCCGGAGCCTTTTTGCGCACCGGCATCTTGACTGTCCGGGGCCGCTCCACCCAGCAGTTGAACTGGTATCGGGGCTCGGTGCGCCATCCGAGCCTGTCGCAGCGAAAGTAGGTTCCGTCGGCCGTTCCGCTCTCCACCCGTACGATGTGGACGCATGTCGCACAGTGCTGTCGATGTTCCAGATCCCCCATACGAGCCTCCGCCATAAACCGCGATCCTCATTCGCTAGCATAATCCGTCTAACGGCGGCGGACCGGGATGATTGTGCGACAATGGGTGCACCGAACAGCGGCGGGGAGGTTTCCGGGATGTCGGAACACGATGCCGAGCGGCCGACCGGCCGCGGTCGGGCCGACCGTGGCCTCAGGAACACCGAGCTTCCAGGCGCCGAAGGATATCTGGAGGCCATCTTCGTGTTGACCACCGAGAGCGGAAGAGCACGCGCCGCCCGTGTGGCCGAGTATCTCGGAGTCTCCCCGGTGAGTGTCTCCAAAAGCCTGAGCCGGCTGGAGGCCGCCGGCGTGGTCGAAAAGCGAAACCCCTTCATCGAGCTGACCCCCGAAGGCTGGCGGGAAGCCGCCCTGGTCGTCCGGCGGCACCGGCTCGTGGAACGGTGGCTCGCTGACCGCCTGGGACTGGGCCTGATCGACGCGCATCGGGAGGCCGAGCGCCTCGAGCATGCCTTTTCCAATACGGTCACCGAAGCCCTCTGGGAGGAGATGGGCAGGCCGGGCACGTGTCCTCACGGCAACCCGATTCCGGACGTGACCGGGGCCATCCCCTCTGTGGCCCGTGCGGTGGCGCTGCGCGATGCACCATCGGCCATGGTCCGGGTCGACCGCCTCTATGAGCAGCTGGAGGGGTTGGAAACCATGCTCGGCTGGGCCGAAGCACACGGTCTGGTGCCGGGCCACGAAGTCGAGACCCGGCGCGACCGCGACAGCGTGTACGTCCGCGAGGCGACCGACGGCAGCTGGGTCAAGGTGCCGCCCGAGGTGGCGGAACGCGTTCTGGTGCTCGACGCCTAGAGGTTGTCGAATGGGAAGTCAAACGCCAGCACCTCACCGCCCTGACGCGCATTCCACTGCACGAACGCCTGGTGCACGGGATGCGGTGTGTAAGCCCTGAGCTGCTCGGGGTCGTCGAACGCCATCACCAGTCCTAGAGTGTATCCCCGCGAGCGGCCGCTCACGTCCCAGCCCCAGTGAAAGTCACGGAGGCCGGGAATGCCGGCGGCAAACGGTCGCAGGAGCGCCTCGACTTCTTCTTTAAACCCAGCCCGATCAGGATCGGGGTACTTGATGAGGGCGATGTGCCGGATCATGATGGCCTCCTCTATGTGTTGTCGTCGTCGCTGATATGGGAAGATTCGCCGACGCGCGGCGGGGTCCTCCGGCGGCCCGAGGTGGATCCACCGGCCGGACAGCCCAGGTGGGAGGCTGGCCGCGGGCTGTACGGGTGCGCAGCGCCAGCCGCACCGCGCGTGACAGCTGTAAACCGATGCCGGGTGGGGCGGTCCGCGCCGCCAGGGAGGCCGAGATTGGACACGATCGTCCGGCTGGTGCCTGATGACCTGAATGCCCTGTGGTTCATGGCCCACGCCCGAGGCTGGTGTCCGTACGAGCAGGCTGACTGCCCGGCCGTCTCGGATCCCGTGGTGGACCTGTATCGGACGCGGGCAGGTGCGGAGCTTGTCCCCCTTCCGGTGGTGAAGCTCTGGTGGGAGGCCGCTGTCGAGCACTGCGCCATCCTGGATGGAGGCTCTCGCGGGCCGTATGATCCTGACTTCCTGCCGATCGATCAGGAACTGCAGCCCCTCTTTGCGGCCGAGTTCGCCCGCCTCTGGTGGGGCACGAACCTCGGCCCCCGCACCGCGCTCACGTTCTCCGAACGGGAGGGTGGCCCGACCGGCCGTCACGCCTATCGCGAATGGCTGGCCGCGACCGCCGTTCGTGCCATTGTCATGGTCGGCACGGAGTCTGCCGTCATCCGTCGCGGCCGGATCGCCATTGTCGGAGCCCTGGCCAGCCAGTCCCCAAAACTTCTGTCCCTGCTGCGTGACAGCGGTTAGGCCAGGATTTCGGCCGCGACCGGCCAATATGTCCTCGGGGACAATGGCACCCACGCGGGAACGCAGTACGCTCGACCTGCAATCGTGTGACGTGCAGGAAGAAGGCGGAACGATGAGGGCAACCGGACCTTGGGGGCGGTCGTGGCCGCGCGGCAGACCGGTCGGTGACGGTTTGCGCCTGGTGACGGCCGGACTGCTCCTGGCCTGGGGTGTCTCGCTGGGTTTCTCCGGCCTCGGGCTTGGACAGTCGGTGGCGGCCCGGTGGTTCAATGACTATTGGACCCTGCCGTTCTTGGTTTACGGGCTCGTCGGGTTATTGTGGCCGCGAGCGGTCGGGCTTGGATTCTGGCTGTCGGCCGTAATGGTCGCCGGGAGCGTGCTGCTCCTCCTGCAGAGCGTGCCGCTGGCGGGCATGCACCTGGCCTCGCTGGCGGGTGCCGCCATCGTGGTCGTGATGGCGCTCTTCGTGCTCACGCGGAGAGGATGGTGGCGCTGGTGAGCATGAATGGCTTTCGACGCCGGCACCACCTGGCGAGCACCCGATGGCTATTGGCGCTGGTGCTCCTGGCCTGGGGCGCGACGCTGGCCGTGAGCGGACTCGGGCTCACCACCGGTCCTGCGGGCCACCTGATTGACGTGTACTGGCCGCTGCCTTTCATCGCCTGGGCCATCGCCGGCATCATCGAGGGCCTCATCCGCGGACGCAGCGGCCAGATGCTGTACGTGCTGGTGCTGCTGGTGGCGGCGGCCTTTCAAGCGAGCCACCTTCATATCGGCCACCTGCACGGATGGACCATCTTCTGGGCGGTCGTAATCCTGGCGGTTGGTCTCGAGTCGCTGACGCATCGCCGTCCACGAGTGGGCCGCAAGAACTGGAACTGGAACTGGGGTGAGCCCCATGGACTCCACATCGGCGACATCGACGTGGGCGCCACGGCAGAGATGGAGAATCCCCCCAACGCGAGCGGAGGCGCACGCCAGCACACGCTTCTGATCGGCGACATCCGACTCGATCTGTCGGATCAGTACCTGCCCAACGAGGAGACGAATTACGACCTCTCCGGCCTGATTGGAGACATCACCGTGCTCGTGCCGCACGACCTGCCGGTGTCAGTGGTGGCCGAGGTCCAGGTTGGAGATGTGAGGCTGTTCGGCAACCATGCCGACGGGTTCGGACGGCAGCTGACGTACAAGAGTCCAGGCTATGACGAGGCCGTGCGCAAGGTGTCGATTGACGCTCATCTGTGGATCGGGGACATTCGCGTGGAGCGCTTTTAGGTGGACCGGCCGGAAGTACGCCGGGGTGGCGAGGTCTCCCCAACGCGGCTTGGGATCGACTGGCAGGTAGCGGGCTATGGCGTCTTGATAGGCGCCGGCGCGGCCTTGCTGGCAAGCTTTCTCATACACGCTCCCGCTGCGGCGGGAGCGCTTTCCGTCCTGCTTGGCACTGTCCTCGGCGGGACCCTGGGATTCCTGTTGGCGCGGCCGCTCAAGCGCGATCTGACCCGGATCGGCATCTACGCCGCCCTGCTTGCGCGCGGCCAGTACCACGCCCCGCCCGTGGAAGAGGGCACCGGCGAGCTCCTCTATCTGGCGCGCCAGCTCCAGCAGATGGCGCAGGCGTGGTCGGGCCAGGTGGAAGCGCTCCAGCGCCTGGCGGATGAGCGGGCCCACTTTGCCGATCGCACCGAGCGTCTGGCCGTCCTGGAAGAGCGCCAGCGATTGGCCCGTGAACTGCACGACACCGTGAGCCAGGAGCTGTTCGGGCTGGCCATGCTGGTGGCGGCGACCCGCAATCTGGTGCCGGGCGAGGAGGTGGAGGTCCTGGCCCGTCTGCGGCAGGTGGAGGATGGGGCGCGAAGAGCACAGGCGACCATGCGCGGCCTCATCCGCGCTCTGCGCCCGGTCGAGTTGGGAGACAAAACTCTGAAGGACGCGCTTGGCGTGCTGTTGAGGGACGTACAGGAGCGGCAGGCGATCGAGACCACGCTGCTGGCCAGTGGCGAGCGCGAGATTCCGCCGGGCGTCGAGGATGCCCTGTTCCGCGTCGCCCAGGAGGCTGTTTCCAATGCGGTCCGCCATGGACGCCCGGCTCATATCACCGTCGCCTTGACCGAGGAACCCGGGGCCGTTTCACTGTCCGTGGAGGATGACGGACCGGGCTTTCAGACGACGGCAGTGCAGGACCATGTGGGCTTCAGCACGATGCGGGAGAGAACCGCCGAGATCGGTGCCCGGCTTTCGATCCGAAGCCAGCCGGGGAGTGGGACGCGAGTGGTGGTCCGGGCTCCCTTTCACGCCGTCGGCAGTGACCCGGGATTGGACGGGGAAGGAGACGAGTCATGAACCCGATTCGGGTCCTGATCATAGATGACCATGCGGTAGTGCGGGAGGGACTTTCGCTGCTTTTGGGAAGCGCCGCGGACATCGAGGTGGTCGCCACCGCCGCCTCGGCGGCGGAAGGCATCGAACGGGCCCGCGCCCTGGCGCCAAGTCTGGTGCTGCTGGATCTCATCATGCCGGGAATGAGCGGCATCGAAGCGATCCCCCCGATCAAGACCGCCCTGCCGGACGTGCGCGTCCTGATGCTGACCAGCTACGTGGACGGCGACCTGGTGGCGCCGGCACTGCAGGCTGGCGCCGACGGTTATCTGCTGAAGACGGCTGCCGGGGATGAGGTGCTGGACGCCGTTCGCGCGGTGGCCGCCGGGCGCCGCGTCATCGATCCGGAAGCAGACCGGGCGTCGCGGGAGTCGGATCTGCAGGACCTGTCCGTTCGCGAGCGCGAGGTGCTGCACCTGGTGGCGGAAGGGTACAGCAACGCCGAGATTGCGGAGCGCCTCTCCATCACCGTCCGCACCGTGAAGGCCCACATCTCGAGCCTGCTGCAGAAACTGCATCTGAGCGATCGCACCCAGCTTGCGATCCATGCGCTGAAGCGCGCCCATCGGGCATGAGGAGGCGACCAGCGTCCGTCGCCTCCTCCCCCGCATGGCTTAGGCGCGCTGCACGGTTTCGAGATCGACCGACACCTTGACCTGATCCCCCACCATCACACCGCCGGCCTCCAGGGCCACATTCCACATGAGGCCGAAGTCCTTGCGATTGATGGTGGTGGTACCGGAGAAGCCGGCCCGGGTGCCGCCCCAGGGATCCTTGCCCTGGCCCTCCGCGGTGACGTCCACCGTGACGGGCTTGGTCACGCCGTGGATGGTCAGATCCCCCCCGACCCGGTACGTGCTGGGGCCGGTGCGCTCAATCGAGCGGCTCTCAAAGGTCATAGTCGGGAAGTGTTCCACGTCGAAGAAATCTGCCGAGCGGAGGTGGTTGTCTCGATCGGTGTTGCGGGTGTCGACCGTCGAGAGGTCAATGTCCAGGTGCACACGAGCGGTGGTGAGGTCATCAGGATCACCGGTGACCGTACCGGCTATACTGCTGAAGTGGCCCTTCACCGAGGTAATCATCATGTGCCGAATGGAAAACTCGGCGGAGCTGTGGGCCGCATCCACGTCCCAAATACTTTCCGTTGCCATGGGCGCCTCCTTCGAAGAATTACTTATTTAAAGTAACAGCCGAAAGGGAAGCTTGCAAGAGGCATCCGGTCCAGGCTGTCTGATAGTTTCCTGAGTACCGCCCTGGCGCGGATGTTCCGTTGGCGGGGCAGGTCCTATGGGCTACACTTCCATCACCCTCTTCCTTCTTTCCGTCGGGAGTGAGGGGTGGAAAGGAGTGAGCTCACGTGGAAGAAACCCGACCCTACATCCCTTTAATCGGTGATCCAGCCCCGGACTTTGAGGCGCCCTCGACCCACGGACCGATTCGGCTTTCGGACTTTCGGGGCCAGTGGGTGGTGCTCTTCTCGCACCCGGCCGACTTCACTCCGGTCTGCACCACCGAATTTGTGGCGTTCACGGAGCGTGCCCAGGAGTTTGAGAAGCGCAACGTCCAGCTCATCGGGCTCTCGGTCGACTC
>JBMFXK010000009.1:0-17881 GCA_049964315.1 Clostridia bacterium
GCTCCGCGCGTGGATGAGGTGCCAGGCGCGCCTCTCGTCCTGACAGGTGGGACAGGGCCTGACACCGAGGACCGTCCGACGGAGGTACTCACACGGAGCCGGATCCTCGGTTCCTCGGCTCCGGTGCCAGTCATCCAACCTCTTCCGCACGGTTCGTCCTTGGTGGTGGATCCGCGACTTCACGGTGCCGACCGGGAGTCTGAACTGGGTCGCCAGTTCGGACAGACTCCAGTCGTCGATAATCCGGCGCCACAAAAGGCTGCCCGGCTGGACGCCGCACTGGATCAACTCATGGGCGATGTGATCGGGATCCGGTTCGCGGACGGGCAGGGGTTCGTCGGGGGTGGCCCGCGGTTCACGCCGAAACCAGTCCGCGATCCGCCGATTCGCCACGCGTGTGAGGTAGGCGCGGCGCTGACCGCGTTCCTCGTAGCGGTCCCGGGACTCCCAGCAGGCCAACCAAATCTCTTGCAGGACATCGTCTACCGCGGACTGCGGAACGCGGTGCGCACCGTATGGGGTCAACCAGCCGGCCTCTTCGCCGACGAGCCGAGTCCACTCGGACGGATCGCGGACGGCGCGCTGCTCTATTTTCATTAGGGGCGTTCCTCCAGAGACAGGCTTCGGTCCTTCCGGTAGAGCTCTTGCCTCGGCGAGGGCAATTCTGGTGCTGCCGGGCTGCCCCGACGGAGGACGAGAGAACACAAGATAGCCGCAGGACTTGACTGAACCGCCATCTCCCTCTTCTGGGCATTTTACAGCTCCAGAGAAACACCATCGCGACCCATCAGTGTAGCCGACGACACGCTCCTCAAGTTCCGAGGAGAGCCGGGGACAGCAACCCTGGCGTTTGCCACGGCGGTGCAAGCCTACGAATCGGCCAGATTGACCTGACCACCAACGAGATCTGTCAGCTCGGCGTTCAGCTCGCAGGTGCGCATGGCCTCGATCACATTGATGCCGTTGCGGACAGGCAGGACGCTCAGATCCCCATGAAGGGCGTGGCCGGCCATCGCCGCGAGTAAATGGCGTCGCGAACGGCACGACACCGGGGGCCGTCCAGGTGTTCATGTCTGGAGACGGGCGGGGCACCCAACTCTTACTTCGCCCGAAATGTCGCGAGTAAGGTTCACGGAGGGCGGTATCCAGCGCGTGGGTGTCCCCGGCAGGAATCCGACAGGAACGTGCGAATCCTGTCTGCGGGCTTTCGGCCACTCGGATCAGGGGCGCGGTCGATTCAACCATTCGACAGTGGGACCGTTGTTGAGGCACGGCTCCGGGCCTTGCCCCGAGCTGTTCCGGGATCACGAACCGGAGATAGTGACGAGCGCTGTCCTATTAGCCATTGGGGTGGAATTCGAAGAGGCAGTGAAGGGACGATATGGGCGCGTGAGGAGCGAGAACCCGTTTCGAAGGCGACTTTTCGGGCTTATGGCGGTGGGCGGTTTGGCGGTGGGACTTAGTGGGTGCGCCTTCGGGGGCACGCCCGCGGCGTTGTCACACGCGCCGCGAGGCACTCAAGGTCCCCGCGGTCCGAGGGGTCTCCGCGGTCCGATCGGGCCGTCAGGGGTGCAAGGCCCGACGGGTCCGCGCGGAGAGCCGGGACCTGTCGGGTCCACGGGGCCATCGGGTGCCCGAGGGTTGATGGGAGTCCAGGGACCGGTGGGGTCGCAGGGGGCTGTGGGACCTCAGGGGCTCACAGGCCCGGCGGGGCCCACGGGGCCGACCGGTCCCCTGGGGCCTGCGGGCGGCAACGGGACGAACGGAAACACCATCCTAAGCGGGGTAACGGCGCCCCCGTCGAACATGGGGACGGTCGGTGACTTCTATATTGACACGGTCACCGAGGTGCTCTATGGGCCGAAGACCTCCGTGGGCTGGCCGGCCACGGGCACCAGCCTCGTGGGGCCGTCAGGGCCAGCCGGACCGGGGGAACAGGTCTTCAGCATGTCCGGTACGTATCAGGTTCCCACCGGAGTGAACGAGATCCAGGTACAACTCTGGGGAGGAGGCGGCGGGGGAGGCGGCGGTGACTTCTTCGGTGGTGGTGGTGGAGGCGGTGGCGGGGCCGGCGGCTACCTGAAAATTCTTCTCCCCGTGAGTGCTGGGAGCTCCTGCGCCGTCGTTGTGGGCACCGGCGGTGACGGCAGTGCCTTTAATCTCAACGGCAGCGGCGGTACAGGCCTCACCAGCAGCATCACGTGTGGGACGACGATTGCGTCCGCCGCAGGGGGCACCGGAGGCAACTACGGTGGCGTCGACGGAGGCAGTGGTGGCAGCGGCGGGAGTGACAGCGCCAGCGCCGGGACCGTCTTGGTGTCCCCGTCTGGGGGAAGCGGCGCCAGCGGTGCTGGCGTAAGCAGCGGCGGCGCTGGCGGCAACGGCGGTGGGTATTATTACGACCCGTCCGGCGGGAGTGGTGGCACCAACAGTTACGGCGGCGCTGCCGGTCCGTTCGTCGGGGCCGGAGGTGGAGCCGGCGGGGGCGGTGGCGGCATCGGAGGCAATTACGGCGGCGGCAACGGCGGCGCCGGTGCGAACGGACTCGTTATCGTCACGCCTGTTTCCACCTGAGCCCGTAACCCTAGCGGGCAAGAGCCGGCGGTGTGGCACGCCTGCGTAGATGGGGTTCAGATTCATTCCGCTTGGCGGTATGACGTCGTGGTCGTTGTGGGTGGGCTGCCGCGCTCGAAACGTACCGAAAGGCGCTCGAGAGGTTAGTGAGGAGGCGTCCGCCGATCCTCACCCCGCGCTCGCCTACGCCACAAGGACCACGGAGGCAGTGGCCCTTACGGGTTCGCCCAACGGCAACGTTGCTGCTCCGGAGACACGAGTCTAGCTGGTGATCCTGTATGGCAGTTTAGGGCTGACCGGGCGAGCCCTCCCGCCGGCGCCGCGCTGCCCACGGGCACCGTGGTGACGTTCACCATCAACCAAGAGACCCATCGCGTGATGGACATGGGCATCGGCAACAAGACGCAGAGCCTCGTGTCCCTCGAGTCTTTCGGCCCACTCGAGAGGTTTACGGTTCCGTAGAACGCTCACGAGATGGCTCTCCCGTTCGGACGAGGGGGTAATAACTTCTGGTGGCTGGGGGGACTACAGCGTATCCCGGCGGCTGTTACCGGTACTCACGCGGCAGCCTCGCCCTCCAGTGGTCCGGTTCTGCATGGACGTCTGGACAGCCAGTCACGTCGACCGGCACGGGCTTACCGCCCACGTCACGGTAACGCCTCTCAACGCGCACCGCGTCACGCCCCACCTGTGATTGACGTGTTGGTGACGGCCCGGCGGTTTGAGTGCGTACCCATCGCCGTTGCTGGTCAAGCCGTAGGTGGAGGAACGAGGAACTTAGATACTGGGAAGCGGAGTCGGGGTGACAGTCGCGGCGAGGATAGCGGCCCAAGCTGTCCGGATGCGGGCTGCTGACGCGGACGGCTTTCCGCTCACCGTCCCGCTGGCGACGTTCTTTCCGAGCCCCGGCTCCACCAGGGGTCTATGGTGCCCGGCTTGTTGGCTGATGGTCAGCACGGGGACCGCGTCGGGCACCACGGTTGAACGACATCGGATCGGGGCTGGCCACGACATGAGCCTGCCGCTCAACCTCACCGGTCTTCCTGCCGCCCGCGACGACTTGAAACTGCTCCAACGCACCCACTACCCGCCCGGTACTGGTGTCCATGATGGGTACTACGGAAACATCGATCGTACGCCGAGGGCCCCTCCGGGTTCGGACGGTCACGCGATCCCGCCGTACCGTACCTTGTGCCATGGCCTCCACCAAGGGACAGGCCGCCACGCATAGCCGATGGCCAGCCGAGTCCTGGTGATCCAGGGGGCTCAGATAGCAGGCATGACCGACCAGGGTGTGGGCCGTAAATCCCAGCAGCTGCTCGGCCGCCGCATTCCACGCGACCATCCGCCGGCGCGCGTCAACCACATAACTCGGGATGGGGGAATTGGTGATCGCGGCGGCGTAGAAGCTGAGGGCCCGTTCGGCGTGCGACGGCGCAGGCACCTCGGCTGACTTATGCGTCGGCATTGTAATGCGCGGCCGCGATTGGAGCACCGGCTCCGGCCGGCCCAGGAGAAAACCTTGGCCGTAATCACAGCCGAAGTCCTGCAGGACCGCCAGTTCTGCTTCCGTTTCAATCCCTTCCGCGACCAAACGAATCCCCAAGTCGCGCGTCCATGCACGCAGGGCGCGGAATAAGGACTGCTTCTCAGCGCTCTGGTCCATGTCGGCAATCAGGGTGCGGTCGAGTTTGATGAGGTGCGGTTGGGTCGCCAGTACGGTCCCGGCGGCGGCGTATCCGGTGCCGTAGTCGTCCAGGGCCAGTAAATGTCCGGCGCGGCGCCATCGGGCCAGAGCGCTCAACAGCTTCGGGTTCTCCAACAGGGCCTGCCGCTCTGACAACTCCAACACCAACGGTACCGTCTCAGACGCCCGATGGTCCCACGGTTCCGGCAATTGCGGCCACCGGCTGTCCAGGTTGAGAAACAGGTGGTGTCCGGGTGTCCACTCTGCAGCTGGCTGCATCAACGCCATCGATCGACAAATCAGCTCTAAATCCCAGGCCCGGCCCTCCTGCGATGCCCAAGCGAACAGATCGGCCGGCATGACCCAGGGCGTATTCACGGGTCCCCGAATCAAAGCTTCGTGCCCCATCGGCACCCCGGAGGATAAATCAACGATGGGCTGCCAGGCCACCCAGAGCTGATTGAGGAGGTCGTCCACGGGTCTCCCCCTCTCGTGTTTGCCTCGGCCCATGAACCACTGTCAGGGATTACCCCCGAGTACCCGACGCCCTTCGACAACTCCGCCTGTATTCCTCGAATCCTGGCGATGAAAGTGCCACGGTGGCACCGGGCGGCGATGGCCCTGGTCCGAGTGCCCAGTTGTGTGAGAACGGGGATCGCACGATTTTGTCGAGAAATTGGGGTCCAAGCGGGTCAGACACGGTGGCGATTCTCCACGGCAATAGGCTGTCCGAGGGTCATCCTGGCCCCAAAGCGTGCACACCAGTGAGCAAGAATTCACGTGACCGAGATGGCGGGGAGTGGAGTGAGCGGTGACATCGGCACGTGCGGCCAGGAGCCCCTGGATACTAGACGGTGACCGACACATTCACGACGACCCCGTCGGTCAATGTAATCGTGACCGGGTCGCCCTGGAGGAGAAGAAGCTGGGCCAGGGACAGCGACGACGTCAGGCCATTCAGAGTCAGGGTGGTATTCAGGGACAGCGGATACGTGGCGCCGCCTACCGTGATGGCATCCGGGCCGACGGTGTTGAGCAGACCGGTGACCGTGATGGTCGTCGGGCCGGGTCCGGCGGACGATGGCGCCGCGCCGGAATTCGAGGACGACGTCGTGGGCGCCGCGGAAGTGACCGGCGTGGTCGGGGAGGTGGTGCTGGGCGGCGTGGTATCGGACGTGGTTGAACGGGCTGTAGTACTGGAGGAGGGTGGAGGCCCTGCCGTCGAGGATAAGGACGACGGTGAGGATGGGGGGACCGTGATCATGGGCCAGTGCGCCAGGATACGGGCCAACGACTCCGTCCGCAGCGCGTTCGGGGAACGGTCCGTGAGCTCGGCGAGAAGATAGCGTCCGAGGGAGATACGAAACACGGCCGCACGGCGAACGGACCCCGGGGATGCCAGGGGCAAGGTAATGAGACTGACTCGTGGCTGCCACACAAACGGGGCGAGCACCGCGGCTGCGACACGGATCGCCCGCAGCGCTACCGTTCGGTGGAGCAACTCGGTAGGCGCGGCGGCGAGCACGACGTACGCGTGGCTGTGAACAGGTGCGGCTAGGAAATGCTCCCGCTCGGCCGCCCGTGCCACCATGGTTATTACCGCCTGCAGACTGTCGTGCCGGCCGTATGGGATCTCTGCGGCGATCGCATCACCGGCACGGTCCAGTCCGCGGACTGCGACCACACGGCCGCGAGGCGAAATAGCGATGTCGAGACTAGGGTTGATGTCGACACTGACCCAGGCTGCAGCCGGTGGCAGAAGCGTCGGGGACCGCGGGACTGCCCGATAGACGATGAAGGCGACGATGGCTGTGACCGCTGCCACACCTGCCCATACCCATGCGAACCCCGTCCGGCGCGAGCGCGTGGGGATCCACAACTCCTGGCCCACCTCGAGAGGCTGGCCCTGGACGGGTACGCGCCGGAAACGGAAGCCGTCGACGAGGACGACGGCATAGCGGCGTCGGACTTTCACGATGATCGCGCGTCGATGCATTGGGCTGTCCCCTTGACGACCCGGTTAGATAGTCCTTCGACCCACGGCTCGCCCTTACAACGGTCCGCGCCTGCTGGCGGGAAGGGGCGGTACGTATTCTCTCAGATAGGGCCAATCGTGCAATAGAACCAGGGTGGCGGCGATGATGAAGGCACGATGCCGCTCGACGGCTTTACGGCTACACCCGAAGGTCCGCGTCAGGTCCTGGAGAGGGAGCATCCGCTGACGGCGGAGAACGTGCACGAGGTGCGGCTGGCTCGCGAGGTAGTACGCCATCGTGAGCGTGCGTTCCTGGGCCCCGCGGTGCTTCGGAACATGGTGTGTCAGCGCGTCGAACGTCACCCCGAAGTGGGCCAAGACAGCTCCATACTCCTCGATCTCCCGACGGCGCTCCCGCTGTTCTTGTTGCTGCTGCCAGTGCAGACGCGCGACCCGATCGAGCGTCGGGTTGGCGGCGTTGCCGTCTTCGTCTTGAACCTCCAGGTCTGACCACGGCACCGTGTGCCGGTCGACGGTGCGCCGATAATGATCAGCCAGACGGCGTCGGATGACCATTTGCGCGAACCGGTCGAAGGATCCGCGGTCGGCCGCTTAGTGATCGATGGCTTCGTTAAGGGCCATGAGGGCCACGCCGATCTCGTCGTCTTGACCGACGCGGACAAAACGGCCCATTTGCTGACTCGTCATGCGGAGGACCAGCGGCATCCAGTCGCGCAGCAACTGATCCCGCGCCTCGGCTCGCCCCTGCTGCGCTTGCGCCGCCAACTCGCCAGGTGCCATGCGCGGGTTGGAGTGCGCCCCCATGTTGTCACCTCGTCATACCACGAATCGGTGTAATGCCCCATCGGGAGCCACCCTGTCCCTTACAGTACGCGGCCCGGCGCCTGGACCCTTGCGCAACCAGCACCGAGTTGCGGGGACGGTCCCGAGCGTGGCGGGGAGCTCCAACCCTGTGGTCAGCCACCTTCCACCATGGGTTCACCCGGCCTCCCGGGCCGCCTGGTGCGCTCCCTTCCGGGCTCACGGCGATCCAGGGCCTCCCGCCGCTGGGGCCGGGATCGCAGGCGTTGGTGGGACGAGGGGCGATCCATCTTCACGGTGCTCTTCCCGGTTGTCGCCATGCCGAGAGGCGTCATGGGGCACCCGGTGCCGGGGGCCGTCACGCACGGATTCCTCAGACGCGCGTCGCAGGTGCCCCCAAACTCCGCCTCCCGCCGCGAATAGGGTACGGGCTTGAGATGTTGGCGAGTCGCATCGGCGCGACGCGGGGTGAAACCCGGTGCGCAGGCCGAGGTGGATAGCGGTGTCGAGGGGCAACACTGCAGGGATCGGAGCCCGGTCGGCCTCCCCCGCCCACGTGGGCGCGACCGTCGAGCCGGCCGCAGACGGCGTGCGTCTCGCTGCGGACATGATGCGCCCGCTCGGCGTCAGAGCATTGCCCTGCTCGCCGGGTGCGGCGGGGCAATCGTGGTGGGTGAACATGACCGTGTCCTTTGGGCTCCCGGTATGCAAGTCGTCGCCGGCTGCTGCGGACTATCACCCGCTGACGGGACCGGGAACGGCCGTTTGGTCAAGGCCTGCGCAATAGCGGTTAGGCCAAAAGCGCGCTAAGTAAATGGAGGTGCTCCAGGTGATGGAGTCGCAGGGGGCGTACCGTGTGCAGGTGCGTATCTTTTCTGCCGAAACGCTGCGCGACCTCGCGGAGCAGGTCAACCAGTTTCTAAGCGCTATTCCGGCTGCCTACATCCGGGCAGTGCGGTTCCCGACCGCGGTGACCGCGGCACCGGGGGGCGGGGAGCGGTGGTCGGAATACGTGGCGATGGTGGAGTTTGAGCATGAGATCGCTGATGGGCCCGAACTAGGAATGTGAACCCGTATCCGCGCTCCAGAGAGCGCCAGTGGCATACTGAACACACCGCGTGCCGCGTATCCCTTTTCGGTGTCATACCCGACGGCGAGGGAAGCGAAGGTCTTTCCAATGCCCTGGCGGAGCGGCAGGGCGACGATGGACGCCATTCGTCCTCCAGCACGCCCGAGATCGGGCTCTCCTGTGGTCTGAGGGCGGCCAATTCGAGCACTGGTCTTATGTCCTCCACCGCGACGTCACGTGGGTTATCACGTTCAGTGGCCCGATGCACGAGATGTCCGAGCGCCGTCTGATTCCGAGGGCATGATATGTGCGGCCGCCCATCGTCCCGACATGCTGCCTGGCCGGTCTGGCAAGAGATGCCGCGGGGGGTAAACGGGTGGTCCCAAGGGCTCGCCCGATGGATGGGGACCAACTCCGTCAAAGAGTTCCTCCCCCGTCTGCTCGGTGCCGTCGTTACCAGAGGAGCAACGGCATCGCGTCCAGCACCGAGCGCAGCGGTATGGTGTGGGGGCGGCCGAGAACTTGCGCCGCGAAGGATCTGGCCGGAGAGGGCCCCCAAAGGTGAGCGACCGCCGAGGAATGGTCGGAAAGCGAGGCGGGAGGCCGTGCATGCGGACGAAGGATGCGCGGGAGCACGCACGATAGAAACCTGGTTCCTCAGCCTCGAGAACGTGTGATGCAGTTCGGGCAGGCTTCCGTCCGCGTTCTGGACTGGGGGGCCACCCCCATCCTAGCGGGCTGACCGGGTAGGGGCGGCCCTGCCGCGTATTTCGGGATGCTGCGCGACGTCGTGCCTCACCGCGCCGTCGGGGTGGACCCTCCTGGAGTCGGCCCGGTCAGCAACGGGGTGCCGGACCGCAAGACGCTCGCCACCGTCTGGACAGGAGTCCTGCGTTGGGCCGCGGGAGAAGCCCAACCGGTTGTGGTGGTCGGCCATTCGTGGGGCGCCTTGCTGGCTCGTCTGGCGTTCCGCCACCGGGACTTGGCGGTTGCAGCAGCCATACTCCTGGACGCGGCTAGATGTCCTGGCCGACGCCGGGCGTGTCCCTGGAGGACGAGATTGAAGAGGGCGTTCGCTTCATGGCGGCGCAACACAGTAAGGACCGAGATGGCGCGGTCAAACGCGATCTGGAGTCGTTGGGCCGACGGGTCATTGTCCTTGCTCCCGCCACCCGATCCGCGCGACAGTCCGCGTTCATGGCCGATAGCCCGCGCGGGTATCGGCCTGCCATGACCGAGAGCGCTTTTTGCGCCGCGATGACGACGATGGCGGCGGTCGACCCCGCCCAGTATCTGGACAGCCCGGGAGCCTGCCTTCTGGTCATCTCGCGAGCCGTACTGGACAGCGCGGACGAGCTCGCCGCGCATGGCGGAGACGTAGAGCCGAAGGCGCTTCACACCCAGTGGTCAGCAGCTGTCGCACGATTCCGGTCGAGGCCGGATCGGGTTGCAGGACACCTATCCGATGCCTCCCACGACATCCTGCCTGAGGCGTCTCTGCGGGTCGCACGGGAGATTAACCGCTGGCTGGTCGAGCTCGCCAGGGGTGGATCGTGATGAGATGGGCAGCCTGCCGCTTCGGGACGTTCCTGCTGCCCGGGACATCATGCACCACCGGCAGAGACTGCCTTGCCTGGAGCGGTATGGTGTAATACGTTTTCTGGCGGCACTTCCGTGCGTGTCACTCTTGGGATTGGCACCAAATCCACCAGTGGCCGCGAATGTGTCGTTGCCGCCTGCTGATCCTGGCAGGCGAAATATGAATCGGACGCAGTGGGGGTGACGACGCCCTGAGTGAGACAGGGAAAGACACTCAGCGCGATCTGGGCGTCGCTGAGGTGCGGCTCATGCAGGGCCTGGCCCAAGAGGTGACCATGCTGCGTCCCGAGATCCTCGTCGGCGACGCTACGGTCGGGGAGCTCGCCTGGAATTTTGGCAAAGATCGAGCAGCGCTCGGCGGCACCTGGCGTCACCGCTTCTGGCCCCGCGCCGACGGCAGCGGCCGCCTGGATGCCTGGGCCTGGGTGCAGCTGCCGTTCTCCGTCAGGCGCCGCGACGGATCCATAGCCGCGTCGAATAGCGCGAACCTGATCTGGCAGGTCCATCCCGACAGCTCGCAGCTGCTGGATGAGATTCTCGACTGGTACGCCGAGCAGGCGGAAGGCCTCCCGCGGGCCATCACGCCGCAGGACGCGGACACAGATATGCTGGCGCGCCTGCCCGATTACGGATACATGCCCGACACCGAGACGGGCGGCGACGATGGCGACTGGCATCAGTTCAACCGCCGGCCCCTCGCCAGCCTCGAAGAGCCCGTCCTGCCGGCCGGATTCCGGTTCCGCACGGCCGCCGAGGTCGGCCCGGTGACCGCCACCCGTGCACACGTTGACGCGTGGCATCCGTCCTCGTTTCAGGAGAACGCCATGGCTGGCGTCCAGGCCGCGTGGCCGTATCGTGACGACCTGCATGTGCTGGTCGAAGCACCGGATGGGACCCTGGCGGCCACCGCCATCATGTGGTTCGATCCCGTCAGCCGCACGGCGGAATTCGAACCCGTGGGGACCCACCGGGCCTACCGCCGGCAGGGCCTGGCCACCGCCCTGATGTGGTATGGCATGCAGCGGGCCCGCGACGCGGGCGCGAAGACGATGCTGGTCGCGTGTGTCGGCGCACCTGCACATCCGGCGGCCCGCGACCTGTATTACGGGGTAGGCTTCGCGCCTATCAGCCGCGACGTCCCATATATCAAGCGAGCCGGGTAGGCAGCGCTCGAGTCTTCGGCCCTGACGTTCCGCGGGCTAATTGGGACCCGATAGACACAGCCCATCGGGATGCCCGATGCCCGATGGAGGATTACCCTGCCAACCGAGCCTGCTGCGATCTATTGACGAACCGCTCTGAAATGTGGCAGCGCCGCCCACGCAAAGGAGTCATACCGTAAAGCCGGTTAAATGGGATTCGTACCGCGGAAGCCGGCCAAGGGTTGGTCACGGAAGCGGTCCACGGGATCGTGCGATGGGCCTCAGAGCATTTGAATGCGCGACGCATCGAGATCGGGATGGATGCGCGTAACCTGCGCAGCCGGAAAGTCGCCGAGCGGGCGGGATTCCACCTCGCGGCGGTGCTGCTCCAAGATGAACCGGACGTCGAGGGGCTGCCCAGCGACACTCGCCCATCTACGTGAAGGTGCGATTGCCCGATGGCGAGTGGGGATATCCGTCCTAAGCCGTTCTCAGGGCGGCTGTCCCAACATCCTCTCGGCCCGGGAGTACTTGGGAAGCGTGTCGAGTTTACGCACGATGGCGGGCGCCCCACGGCCCCGATTGTCCCTATTCGAGACCGACAGGGGATGTCTGTGGGGACGCCCAGTACGGTGTCGGACTGAGAAACAGTTCGGGGCAGCCGGTGAGCATTAAGGGAACCCGCTCCCGGGAGCATGTGGGTCGAATCCAAGGCGGGGCCGCCAGCAAGTCTGACCCGAGACTGCCTGGCTCACGCCGCAGAATTCCGTCACTTCTTCACCAGGCGGTGCAGGAGTTGGGTCATCGGTGACCCGGTCGGCCAGAAGCCTATGCCGTCTATATTGATCCCGCAGTCGGTGGCAATCTGAACGTGGATGCCCTGGCCATGGGCCGGATACAGGGTAAGGTCGGCGGTCGTGCTGACCGCGGGACAGCTGTGTGCGCCCGCGTCCACGACTGTGAGGCGATTCAGGGCCCTCACCAGCTCGCGAATCAGCCGGAGATCAGTCACGTTCACGGTGTGGGTGGTGACGGCGGATCCATACAGCGTGACGCTGCCCGTGATGCGCGTGATGCGAGCCGGAATGTACGAGCTCTGGGGCCGGGCGGGCACGATGACATCGGTGGCGTACAGGGAGATCAGGGTCTCGTCAGGACCTGCGGCGTAGGTCGTTACGGTGATGGTCGGCGTCTTATCGCCCGCGGCGCTGTCAGCCGTTGACCCGTAGGACACAAAGCCTTCCGTGACCCCGGTCCGTTCATCTCCGGAATACCCCTGGGAAACCACCTGCAGACCACTCTGAGTCATGGCCGTGCGATACCAGGCCGTCACCTGGCTCTGTGAACCGGGCGCCGCCAGGGTTTCCGATGCCGTCCGCAGATATGCCGTCGCCGGTGTGCCGCCCCCAGCTTCCAGGGGCAGCGTCTTGGCGGTGAGCGTGGCACCGGGATAGACCGGCACATGGACTACCGTCACTCCGGGGACTGGTGGTACGGGGACCGCGGTGGGATTGGAGGGGACCGTCTTCAGCACCAGGGTGCCGGGTCCCGGTCTTGGTGCTGCCACAAGCGAGTGGGCGATAGTCGACTGTGGTCGGCCCGGCGGTGATGTGCCCACCGGTCCGCACCCGACGAGCGCCGTCAGGACCGCGGCTGCCGCCAGCCCTGCCACCAGAGGTCCGGAGCGGGTCCTCCTGACTTGGGCGATGATGCCACCTCCTGCGTATGGAACGGAGGGGGTAACCCCGATGTTACGGATCCTCCCATCGAGGCTCGTGTGGAGCCGTGAATCCGCACGAAAAGCTCTCGCGCGTCACCATGCTACCCGACGAACAGCGTGCGTATGCGAGCCCATCCAGCGTCGGCTGCCAGGCGCAGGAACTCCCGCGTCACGAACACCGCGGTGAACAGGGAGATCACGATGCCGACCATCAGGGTGATGGCAAACCCCTTTACCTCCCCGGAGCCGAGCACGAACAAGAGCAGCCCGGCCAGGAACGTGGTGGCGTTCGAGTCGATGATGGCGCGGATGGCGTGGCGGAAGCCGTGCTCCCCGGAGGGCGTGGGGATTTGCCCGCCATCATCTCCTCCCGCACACGCGAGAAGATGATGACGTTCGCGTCCACGGCCATGCCTGCCGACAGGATCATACCCGCCACGCCCGGCAGGGTGATGGTGGCGTGAAGCGCCGAGAGCGCTCCCAGCACGAGGAACATATAGATCCCGAGCGCCACGTCAGCCAGCAATCCGGCCACCCGGTACCACACCACCATGAAGGATCCGATGAGAAGGAGGGAGAGCCCCGCCGCCATCTTGCTTGCCCGCACCGACGCGACGCCCAGTGTGGGCGACACCGTGCGAACATCCAGTACCTTCAGGTTGACGGGCAGTGCGCCTGACTGCAGCAGGAGCGCCATGGTCTGCACCTGTTTGAGGCTGGTGAAGCCGGTGAGGGTGGCCTTGCCGGTGGTGCTGACGTATTCAACCGTGGGTGCCTCCAGGAGCTTCCCGTTTAGATAAATCCCAAGCCGCTGTCCGAAATACTTCCTGGTGGCGGCCGCAAACGCCCGGGTACCCTTCGCATTGAACGTGAGCCGGATGACATAAGGACTTTGACCCGGGCTGGGGGCGATTTCCGCGGTGGCCGAGCTGAAGTCGCCGCCGGTCACCAGGATTTGCCTGCCGGTCGGGTCCTTAATCTCGAGCGACGCCGTCTCCCCCAGGTAATGCAGGGCCTGTTCCTGGCTCTTAATGCCCGGCAGCTGCACCATGATGCGGTGCGCGCCCACCTGCTGGATGACAGGGTCGGCCACCCCCAGCTTATTGGCCCGGAGGCTCATGAGCGTCAACGTCCGCTGCATGGTGTTCGAATCAATCGGAGCTCCGGCTGCCTGCACGGCCCTAAACTCAACCTCGACGCCGCCCCGGAAATCCAGGCCGTAATGCAGATGACGCGTGATGGGGTTCACTTGCACAAAGTAGAAGCCGCCAATCCCCAGGAGCACGAAAATGATCAGCAAAACTCCCCTGGCACGTCGGCGCATGTGTCCCTCGTTAATAGTAAATGTTGGCAAACTGTAGTCCTGCCCTAAATAACGATTCAGTGGTGGTCAAATGTGGCGGGGGCCCGCAGCAAATCTGCGGGACTTCCGCCACTACCGGATCAATCCATCCGGCACCGTTAACCTGGGTGCGACTCGCTCGGTTAGTGACAGCCAGGGCCAGCGTGGCGCGACTTCTAATGTCCGGGGGGCTACCGCACGGGCCAACCTGGCAGGGAGCATTCGCCGGTGCTGGTGCTTTTTTAGGGGGCGGGTCGTAGCCCCAGGGCGCCCGCCAACTTATGGTACGCGCTGCTCAAGGGCATTGAGGGATGGGTTCGGACTTGACGCCCGGTCCAGCTAGACTGGTCTCGGGCCCCGGCCCGGGCGTTGCCACGGTGTGGGTCGGGGGCGAACGCGACTGCCGCGCCCGCTGGGCTGTCACCAGGCCACTTGTCGTAGCCTCCGGACAGGTCGGTCCGGGCGCGGCCGCCGGTGGGCCGTCGGGAAAGGCGCGGCTCAGCATGGTTAAAGTCCTGGCATGGGGGATAGGAGTCGACGCGACTTTACCCCTGCGAATGGTAGCCAGCCGGGAGGGAGCGAGGAATCCTGGTGCGAAACCGAGCTGAGCGGCCTTGTGAGCAGGCAGGGAAGCCCCGGCTGGATGGTAGCGCGGATCCGACGATGGCGCGCCACAACCATTCAGCACCAAGGCCATGGCCAAAGCGTCTATCCCAGGAGGTACTTGAGTCGTCATAAGTAGTGGCTCGTACCCCCGTGTTGAGTCGCAGGAGCGACTCTGCACCTCAGCCGCACCAGAAGTGCGACCGCTCGGCGGTGTCGTCGTGGAAACGGTCTGCATATCGGCTACACTCCTCGCGTGATGCCGCGTCGGGATCGCGAGGCGGCCCACCGAAACACCCTCACCGCCCCCACCAGAGCCACCACAATGAAAGCGGCCAGGAGGCCCACGGGCAGCCACTGGCCCCGCAGCAGACTCGCCACCAGCAGGCCCGCCGCACCGGCGAGGACCACGATCCCGGCCAGGACGCCTGCCGTCACCAGCAGACCGGATGCGAAGCGGACAATACCCCGAACCGCTCGGCTGTGCATGGAATTTCCCCTTCAGTGAGACGATCGAAGATGGGCGCTCCGACGGGGGGAACGACATCCGGGAGGCGCCGCAGCCCGCATCCCCGAGCTGTATCGGTCGGCCGCAACCGGATTCACTATTCTGTGTCTCCCGAGATTATCGCACGGTTAGGAGAATCCTTTGGCTAATCTATTCAGCATTCGCAAGACGCGAAACGTTGGTGGGGACGGAGGGACGGCTGGCGAAGAGGGACGATGCTTACTTCCACTTTCGCAACGGCACGTCGAGCCGCCACGCATCGGGTGGCCTTCATACCTCACACCTCAATACCTAACACTTCAAGGTATGAGTCCCTGGTGATCAAGCAACGGTACGTGCCCTCCGCGCGATCCTGATGGGAGAGTCCTGACGGCTTAAGCACCCTTCATCCCGCCTCGTCGACAAGCCTCTCGACACCCTGACCAGGGTCGCTGCGCGGTATCGGCGGTTGAGCCTGCCAAGCCCTGCAGGGTGCGAGCATGAGTCACTCGAATGGTGGCTCAGGTCGCCGACTCGATGTCCAGATCGTCGTCAATCATGGCGCCCATGCGCACGTACTCAATGACGCGCCGCGACTCGAGACGCACATTTCGCACGCCGTCGGGATGGAGCCACCAGTTGTCGGCCCGAGAGGTGCGGTCGTCGACCGGGCAGAGGCTGTACCGAATCCAGGCCGGCATGTACGTTTTCAAGACCAGGTAGCACCGTCGCATGTGAAAGGCAGTGGTCACCACCAGCAGGCGGCGAATGTCCTGCAGCTGAAATGCCCGATCCAGCGTGAGGAGGGAGCAGATGACGTTCTCTTTAGTGCCCTGGGATTCGATCTCGGTCAGAATGGCGTCCTCCGGAACTCCGAGGCTTACCGCGGCCCGTTTCATGACCAGCGCCTCGGGTACAGCCACGTCCTCCCATACCGCGCCCCCCGAGCACAAGATCCGTGGAGCCCGACCGGCCTGGTAGAGGGAGACTGCCTTCGGCACGCGGAAGTTCACGGCATGCTTGCTCCCGAAGACAAAAATGCAGTCCCCCGGCCGGCCATCGTCCCGCCAGCCGGGGAACAGCAACTGCGTGATTTGTTCTTGCGACAGGTGGTCCGGGTCCAAGTCTGAGATCTTCACAGTCGCAGCTCCCATTCTCAAACTGTCCGCGTGCCGTGCGGGCGAATCGCTCCGCGCGGAGCACCTTCGCGAGCCAAAGGCGTTAGCGGTCGGCGGCCGAGTTCCCCTGTGGCATACCGTACCACCTCGCCCTCAGACACGGAGTGGCACGCATGCCTCGTCGTGGTGCCTACAGCACGTCCGAGACTCTTAAGGCAAGGTACGGTCCTTCGGGGAACGGGCCAGCACATGTGCCGGGTGCTCCCGCAGATGCGGAGCGATGTGCGCAGGATCGGACCGCGATCCACGATGGCGAGGACGTCTACGACTGTCGAGGTCCTCGGCCGAAATACACCGGACACGCCCCATCCACCGGGTGAGGCGAATGATTCCCGCCCCGCGAGGCCCGCCGGTCCTCACATTTGTGGGTCCCCACCAGGCGCTCAAGCGGCCACAGGGCTGTGGTGTGACCAGGACCCGCGTGGGATGCGGGGTGCGGCACGCTCGTGTGAAGGCTCAAGCAGAGGACATGGGCCGTCATGCCGAGGAGGGGTCAGATGGTGTTCCGCCGCCGGTGGTGGAGGTTGGGGGCGTCCGTCATCGCCATTCTGACCGCGGGCCTGACGGTCTGGCGCCCGTGGGCTCTCCCCTACGCGTGCCCCGGGGGCGCACTGCACCACCTGGCCCGCGGCCGCGGCCATAAAAGGGTTTTATGGGTGCTCCGGCCTGACTGGCTTCCGCCCAATATCGTGTCTCAGGCGGAATCGTTCGCCGCCCCGGGGAGTGCTCACCGCTGACTACACCAGTCGGGGCGGCGGCCCCTGGATCGAGCTCTATGAGGAGGAAGGAGGGCCGATGTGGCCGTTGAGTAGGCAGGACGTGCCCCACCCCCATGGGGTGCAGCACGCGTGCCCGATCTTTCCAGACCGCGTGTGGGCGGTCATCGACCATTGGACGCCCTCCCGCTTCAAGGGCGAGCCTCCCATCTAAGTAACCCCGGTTTATGTCGTGCTCCGGCACCAGCAGTTCCCACTCATCGGCATGAACGAACCGCTCGGCATCCTCAAGCACGTCGCCCAGAGTCTCATTGCCCCGAGCCGCACCCGGCCGTGACAGGCTGTCGCTGGGGGCTAAGCCGGTGGTGGATGGGGGACGCCATGAAGCGCCAGCGGCGCCGCACGCCGAGCCCATGGTTCGACCAGCCACAATCCGATCCCACCCACCAGGTATGGGACCAGCTGGGTGGGAAGGGCGTCCGTGCGGCCCCCGATTCGCAGCAACCCCAGGACAGCCACGTGCACGAGCCACGCGATTGCGACGACCGTTAGCTTTGCGCGCGGTACGTGGTGGGGATGAAACCACAAGGCCGCGACAGGCCAGATGACGAGGGAGGCGCCCCTCCAGATCTGAAGTCAGTGGAGCACCAGCACGGTGGCGAGGGCCAACGATGCGTAGAACCAGCGTTTGTGCGCAGCGGAATCCAGGATGAACGCAACCAGGAGGAGGAGAGTCCCGGCCGCCGGTACCACAATGGGCAATCCCCGCGTGTGACCACGACGCCTGTGAGCCAATCCACCCAGAACGCGGCGGCGGCCTTGGGGTGTAGGCTCAAGAAGGAAAGGGGCTCCCGAGCCACGATTGGAAGGCCGCGCGCTGATCGGCCGTGGCGTGGCGGACGGGAACGATTGCGTACTGGCCGGGCGGTGCCGCTCCCAGGGCGACCGTCACCGCTTCCAGCCGGCC
>JBMFXK010000010.1:0-17265 GCA_049964315.1 Clostridia bacterium
CACCATAGACGCGGCGCAGGCTCTGCAGCTGGGAGACGAGATCGGAAGTGTCACCCCTGGCAAAGCCGCCGACCTCGCGGTCTGGAGGGCTGACCCTCTCACCACCCACCTGCAGCCATCTGACCTCGACACCGTGTGGGCTCGAGGCGGGCCACACCGCCCTTCGGAGCTGCTGCAGGCGCACGTCGCTCCCTGACGTCGCCGCGCGAATGGGTAAGCAAAGCTGGGGAGTCACGCGGAAGATGGCGGGCCTCTTTGGGAGCGGCCTCTTCCTGATGGCCGCGGGACATTGGGTGCCGAGGCTCTACAATATCAGGGTAAGCACAGTCGGATCGATGGCCGCCACACAGTGGACGCTGCGCTGTTCAGCTCCGAATGCAAAGTTACTCCCGCAATGTTAATCGGTTGCTCGGAGGGACGGTCTATCCTGACGTTCGCATGGGTGGCGATGGCGGTGGGACTGAGCCTTTGTCTTTACGGGGCGTGGAGTGGTTGGCGAAGCTCGCGCTCGATGGAACATCGCCTGAATACAATCAAGGATTGACCCCGTGGCAAATCCGCTCCGTCGTCTGGAGCTCCCAGCGTACCGTGCGCCGTGGGGATCGCGCTGGTGACGGGATCGACCAGATGGTGGCATGGGATGCGGAGTGCGGTCAGTTCTCTCCCGGCGAGCGGATGCTCGCGCTCGTTCCCAGGCTGTTGAGCGCTCGGCAGCTCTCTGTCCGGCGACGGACACCTTTTAGTGCATTCCTAAACGTCAGATCCAATCCCATGCCAGTGTCCGTTGGTGAGCCTTAGCGGACTGCCATGGCCCGGTTCTTCATGAGTGGGGGCGGTCGCTCAGATCGTGGCCATCGCGGAGAGCGCTAATGCTGGTGGGGCGACGTATTGGGTCGGGATGTCAATGAGCGCGGGACGGCCGGCTGCCAGCGCGTCCTGCAGGCGTTGCTTCAGCTCCCCGAGGTTTTGCGGGTGCCATCCGAGCCCCCCGCCGCGCGAGCAAACGCCGCCCAGTCCGGGTTGTGCAGTTTCATTCCATACACGGGAAGGCCGGCCCGGGACTGTTTGGCGGCCTCTTCGCCGAGGAGGCCGTTGCTGCACACGAGGACGATAACGGGTAAATCATGCTGAACCGCGGTCGCAAACTCCATCGCGGGCATCGCGAAGCCGCCGTCTCCCGCCAGGGCAGCCACGGTGGCGTCGGGTCGTGCGATCTGCGCGGTCAGGACGGCCGCAGGGCAAATCCCATCGACCGCCACCGGCCGGAGATGACCGGGATTTCCGGTTCCGCAGGAAAGGAACGCCCGTACCACAGCGTCATGAGACCCGTATCCACCGCCACCACCGCATACGGCGGCAGGACCTGTCGGAGCGCGCGCATGATGGGGACGGGATGCAGTGGTCCCGAGGCTTCGCCAGCCTCGCCGTCGGGCAGCGTGGACGCATGGTGACGGCCTCCGTTGCGGGCTGGCGCTCGTGCCCGTATCAGAGTGACGACGTCCTCGACCCGCGCTGCTAGACCGACGGTCACCCGGTGGCCGGATCCGATGGCCGTGGGGCGCGTGCCCACCTGAATCACTTGGGTGTCAGGGGAGAACGAGTCGTCCCATCAGGTGGTGCCCAACGCCAGCACGACGTCGGCCTGCGCCGCCGCTTGTTGAGCGGCATCGGCCCCGGCGTCCCCGAGCGGGCCCAGCACCAGCGGGTGGTGTTCGGGCAGTGCTCACTTGGCGAAGAGGGACGTGATGACCGGTGCCTGGAGATGCTCGGCCAGTGCCAGGATAGCGGGGGTCTCGTTCAGCGCCACGTCCCATGAGGATCAACGGCTGCCGCGCCGAAGCCAGGACCGCGAGGGCGTCGTCGAGCCGGGCCCGGTCCAGGTCCGGCGCCGGCTGAAGATATGGTGCGGGCGGGTACGGGGCGGTGTCCGGCCCCCTGGCGGCCTGGACGTTGGACGGGAACCCGATATGGGCGGCATCACCCATGCCGATGGCATGGCACATCGCCTCCACCACCAGGTCCAGTGCCGCCTCCGGGGAGTCCACCTGACGCATAAGCCCTGTGGCGCCCATGACCATGATCTGCTCATCCGCCGCCTGCTTGGCCGTGGTGCCCACCATCGTGGTGGGCACCTGGCCGGTGATGGCCACAACCGGCACACGGCCCTGGTGCGCATCATAGAGGCCGTTCACCAGGTGTGCGGCGCCCGGCCCCGTATGCGCCAGGCACACGCCAAGACCGGTTACCTTGGCGTAGGCCGAGCATGACGGCGGCAGACTCTTCGTGGCGCACGGTCCAGTACCGAATGCGATCCTGACGCTGCAGAGCGTCCAGGAGGGGAAAATGCTGGCCCCGACACCCCGAAGATGTCGCGGACGCCCCATCGAGCGAGCTGCTCCACCACGGCCGTGCCAACGTCCTCGGCGGCCCCCATCCCCCTCAGAGTAGGCGGTAGCCTGCCTGCGAATCAGGCGCGGTATGATGCCTATCGCTCTCGTGCCGTTTACGGAGACGTCCCGCCCGGCTCGTCGTGGCTAAACTCTTCGGGGCCGGCATTTGCTATCGACCTGAACGCCTGGACGGCGGCTTCAATGTCGTCGTCATTGTTAAAAAACGAAGTGGAGAGCCTCACTCCGTCAATAACCCACCTTCGACCAATCGGCCGCCCTACCACGCGATAAGTTCGAAGAGCTGCGGACAGGTCTGAACCGTGCCACCCATCCATTCCTACCGCCGTTATACCGGTTAGAGGGTTGACGGGAGATCCGAAGTGCGCTCCAGGGACCGTCTCCAACCTCCGTCGAAGCGCCGTCGCAAGCCTTCGCTGCCGGGCTAGTGCACGCTCAACGCCCACGCTTTCCCAATAAGACAAAGCATCATCCCACGCTGCGACGCTGGTCCATGGCCGTGTGGCATATTCAAACCGGGAGGCATCCCTGCCCCATTTCGCAGCCACGGACCTTGGATAATCGCTCGTCCACGCGGAATCGGATCCTGCCGCATGCATATGGACGTGCCCTGCCATGTGCGGAGCGACATAGAGCGCTCCGGTACCGACTGGCCCCAGAAGCCATTTATGGCCATTCAGCGCATATAGGTCGACGCCCATACTGGCGAGGTCAACAGGCACTTGTCCAACGGCCTGAGCTCCATCGAGCATCAGCAGGGCGTCATGGGTGTGAGCGAGGTCGGCGAGCTTTTGCCCGTCCACCCAGGCCTCCGTGTCACAAGAGACGTGGCTCAGGACGACAAGGTCCGTCGGTTTCCTCAACTGGTGGGCAATGCGGTCGAGCAGGGAATCCCCGCCGTCACCATACGGCACGATATCGACCGTTACGCCTGCCGCCGTGAGCAGCCCGAGCGGGGCGACCATAGCGCCGTGCTCATCATCGGTGGTGATGACACGACTCCCCGGTTGCAGGTCAAGGCCGGTGAGCCCAATGTTTATCGCGTCCGTCACATTTCCTGTCAGCGCAATGGTGGTGGGGTCAACGTGAAGCCACGCCGCCAGGTGCTTTCTCGTTCTCTCCGTGCGCTCGTGCCATGCTCGGTAGATAACGGGATCTCCAGGGCCGTCCGAGTTCCAGGAGTGGATGTAATTCAAGTAGCGGGCCATCACGGGCTCAGGGACGGGGCCAAGGGTGCCTGTGTTGAGATAAATCTGTGACGATGTGCATGGAAAGTCCTCGCGGATGCGACTCCAGCCGGCGCCTTCGTTATCAGAGTCGGGGATACCTGTGCTCATCGTGATTCCCTCCTTGGAACCCACCAGGAACCCACCAGGAAACGACCAGGAACCTACTATTCGTGTGCCGATTGGAACTGCTGACGCTTCCTCCGTCGGCCTAGTCAATTATCGCTGTCCTTGAGGGTCCAGCCAGTCGCGCAGCCAGTCGCCCGCTAAAGACAATGAGACGACCGTTAACATTAATAGGAGTGCGGGGAACAGCGCCAGGAACCAGTAATACGTGATGTATTGAATGCCTTCCGAGATCATTTCGCCCCAGTCCGGTGTGGGTGGTGATATGCCCAGGCCCAGGAAACTCAGGCTGGCTTCTGTGACAATGGCTGTCGGCACGGTCAAAACCAGTGCCACGATCAGCGTGCCGTAGCTGTTCGGCAGGAGGTACCGCCACGCGATGCGCCAACGGCTGGCCCCAAGTGACCGAGCCGCGTCTACAAAGAGCATTTCGCGGACGCTTAATACCTTGGACCGCACAAGCCTGGCGACGGGTACCCATAAGACCAACCCGATAATGACGGACAACGAGAGAACGTTCGCCGTGATCAGATTGGCCAGGAGGATAGCGACCAAGAATGGCGGTATCACCGACACCACTTCGATGATCCGTAACACTATCCAGTCAATGGCACCACCAAGGTAGGCGGCTGCTACACCCAAAGGAACTCCAATGAGCGCCCCGATGAGGGCCGTCATGAACCCGATGCTGAGCGTGACGCGGATCGCATAGAGGTTGCGTGACAGATAGTCTCGGCCCTCTCCGTCCACGCCGAACGGATGAGTCCACGAGGGGAATGCATACGCGTGTGACACAAACGCGGTTGATTGGTACGAAGGAAGAGGGAGCCATGGCGCTAAAACGCCCGCCAGGACGATGGCGAGAAAGCAGAGGCACGCCATCCGTTGGAGTCCGGTCATTCCGCGGACCATCCTGCGGATCAAGTGCCTGCGTGGGGGATCCGAAGAATCGGTGCGCGTGGCAATTGGGTCAATCATAGGTCACGGCTCCCAAGCGGACACGGGGGTCAAAGGCCACCAGGAGAACGTCTGCGGCTAGGTACGTCACGACGGTGAAGATCGTGACAAACAGGATGAGAGTCATCTCCAAGGGGTAATCACGGCTCAGGATGGCTGAGACAAAATAGCCGCCGAGTCCCGGCACATTAAAGATGGATTCAATGAACACGGATCCCGTCAATAGCCCGGGTAACATCGGGGCCACGATGGTGGCGATTGGCCCGCCCGCATTGCGGAGCACGTGACGAATCATGGTGCGATTCATCGACAACCCCTTTGCGAGCGCGACAGTAACATGCTGCCGATACATTTCCTCGGCCATGGCGTTCCGCGTGTAGCGGGCTACTACGCCTAAGGGATTAATCCCGTATGCCACTGCTGGAAGCACCATAAACGATGGCCCGCCCCATCCCCCTGCCGGGAACAGATGGAGGCCGATAGCAAACAGCATGATGATGCCTATGGATATGACAAACGTCGGTGTTGTCAGGGCAAGGGTTGAGGCCACAGTGATAAGACTATCTAAGGTGCCGCCCCGAAAGCGAACCGCCAGGACGCCTAAGACTAGGCCGCCCAGGATCCCATAGGCTAAGCCCATCCCAGCGACGGACGCACTAACGAGAAACGTACTTCCGATCAACGCCAGCATCGGCTCGCCAGGGTCTTGCCACGCGACGCCGAGATTGAGATGCACCAGACCCCACATGTATGCAAGGTACTGTTGCCACCATGGGCGATTGAGTCCGTAAATCCTCAGCAGGTTGGCTTCGGCGGCTGGGGACAGACCGCGCTGAATCGCTCCAAAAGGGCCACCCGGGATGGCATGCATCAGGAGAAAGATGATTATCGAAACAATGACCAGGCTGAAGACACTGGATAGTAACCGCGTGACGACATAGTGGAACACGCCTGCAAGACCCCTTCATTCACATCAGCCCGCCAGCAACGCGCAGACGCGGCCGTCGACGGGTCTCCGCCATAGGCAAAGCGTGGGAGGCATGCGCCGCCCACGCTTTGCTGCTCCCATTACTTGACGTGGGTCCAGACCATCCAGAAATCCGTGTAGGTGATGATCGGCGAGGCGGGGAAGTCCTGGAGCTTGTTTGACACCAGGTAATGCCCGATGTTGGTATACAGGAACACCGCGCCCGCCTGTTGATTCAGGATCTGGGCGGCTTGATCGTAGAGCCTTGTGCGTTGAGCAGGTTTGAAGGAACTGTTTGCCTCCGTGACAAGCGTGTTGAACTGATTGTCTGACCACGACATTACCCCGCCGGGCAGGAAGAGGGAGTACCAGTCGCTGGGGTCGATGTAGTCATAGTTGTACGGACGGATAAAGATCTGGGCCTTCCCGGCATTGACGTCAGCGATCCACGTTGTCAGGTCCAGTACCTTGACCTTCAAGGTAATGCCGAGGTTGGTCTTCAGCTCAGATTGGATGAATTGGGCTGCCGACAGGTTGCCAGGAGCGTTCTCGTTGCGAATCAGCAATGTTTCGACGGGGAATCCCTTGCCCCCCGGATATCCGGCCTCGGCCAACAGCTTACGCGCTTCGGTGACGTTATAAGGCTCCTGGATGCTGGCATCGAACCCCGGGAAATGGGGCGGCACCACCGACGTGTTTGGCATGGCCGACCCCTTCAACACGTCATTGACCAACTCGTTCTGGTTAATGGCGAGGGCAATCGCACGACGCACCAGGGTGGAGTTGAATGGCGCTGTCTTCTGATTGAAGCCCAGCATGTTGATCCACCAGAATGGGATGTTAACGAGGTGCGACCCGGCCGGGGCATGGGACACCGCCGCATGATATTGGCCCGTGTTCAGCTGCGTTTCATCGACTTGTCCGTCGAGAAATCCCGTGTAGTTTGCTCCGCCATCCAGTTGGACGACAATTGTGGCCGGGCCTTCTCCTGCATAGGGTCCGTAGTACTTCTTGTTTCTTACAAACGTAATGGACTGATTGGGCAGCCATTGAGAAATGACGTATGGCCCTGTGAACGACATAGTCTGCGGCTTCGTGGACCAGGCGGCGCCATACTCCTTGAGAAGCCAAGGGGGCTCTGGCGCGAGATATCCCATCGCTAGGGGCAGGAACGGTACGGGAGCAGTTGTCGTCACCTGTAATGTATGGGCGTTGAGCGCCTTTACGCCGAGAGCACTGGGCGGCATCTTACCTTCGGTGATCGGCACGTAGTTCTTGATGTCGGCCACTGTACTCCAGAACCAACCGAAATCATAGCCCGTCGATGGGGTCGCCGTGTATTGAGCGCCCAGGGCATAGTCCTGCGCCGTGAGCGACTGTCCAGTGGACCATACCAGCTTGGGATTCAAGTGGAAGGTCCATACTAAATGGTTGGGAGAGACCGACCAAGAGGTCGCGGCGCCTGCCGTCAGCTTGCTGTTCGGATTCAACATCACCAAAGGCAGTTCCGCCAACAGCGAGCCGGTGGGGTGATTGTAGATAGTCTTGTCCAGGTCCATATATGCCCCCGTGACCCCAGGGACAGTCAGCGTACCCGTGGATCCAGACGACCCGGCTGACGTTGTTGGGCTGCCGCAGGCTGCCAGGAAGGACATCAACCCCACGAGGGATACCGCTACCCCGGCGCGGATTACCATGCGATGCCATCCGGTAGCTGCCGGCTTCGCGTGGGGCAGCTCCGGACCCCTAAGTGCACGCCATGAACCCATGTGCATCCCTCCTGTACGACTTACCCAGCTCATGAAGGGAAATCCCAACTGCGCTTTGCCATGACCTTCCAGATCTTGGACATGGCACCTTCGAACACCTCATGTTCGTTTTGACTTCGTCATCAAGCCGCTTCGGTGAGTTTTCCTGGTTGGTGACCGAGTGTTATGCGGGTAATGGGGGATGGGGTAGCGAAGGTGCGTGCGGAATTTTGATGGCAGACTGCCATGCAAGCGGATTCCGCTTCGTCATGGCAAGTAGCAAGGGGAGGTGCCCCACGCTGTTCGATACGGACCCATTCCGGGTCGTCGTCCCAACACAGTGGCATCGCGGAGTTTTCGAGCGATAAAGCACCTGCGGAAAGCCTTGCGCCACATGGAGGAGGGGTCGAGCAGTGAGTCAAAATCGCTCTCGTAATACCTGGCGGCCGCCCCGGTGTGGGATTGCTGCCCAGTTGACCGAGGCGGCCGGTGAGGGGAAGGACGCTACCCGGACGTCTGGCCGGCGCTGGCGGCACGACCGGCCGAAGAGAGGCCCGCTCCATGGCGGTTCCGGCGGCGGGCCTGGGTGGTGGGCAGGATCGCGGCGGTGCTGATTGCCTTCAACCCTGCGGCGTATCTGGTTCCTCGGTTTCAAGAGGCGGTGGACGCCATGATGCGGCAAGAGCCCGTGGCCGGGACCCTCCGGGGTGCCCTGGTGGCGGACGCAGGCCTGTTCGGTCTGTGGAGCGCCGGGGCTTTCCAGCCCATCAAGGCGTCAACCCCGCTGGACGGCGTCACCCTGACGATTCTCGGCCCCTACTTCGACAATCAGGTGACCGTCATTCCCTTTGCCGTGTCGGGTCCCAACCACGCCGCCACACAAACCCCGGCAGACCTCTGGTCGCCCGTGACCAGCAACGTGGATGCCGTCAACTGGATGTCCGCGGATTCCGCCTCGGGCGCCACCCAGACGATCACTCTCCAGCAACACCGCATCTACCTGACCGACCAGTGGGGCATATCCCATCCCGTGCAGAACGGGTGACGGTCCTCCCGGCTGGGTTGGGGCCTTCGGGGGAACGCGCGTCTCCGCCGGGTCGGTCACGGTCCGTCGCGGCCGCATCGTCACGATGCACATCGTGGTGGACGCCATCCACCTCCACGAGCTCGAGATCGCGTTCACGGACTCCGAATGACGCCGGCCGAATTTCCGCGATTATGCGGCGGGGACCATCCGCCGCCAGCCGAGGTGTTCAGCCGGCTTCTGTCGGCGGGGCGATAAAGAAGTGGATGGCGTCTACGACCTCGAATCCGAGGTGGGCGTAAACCGGGTATCCGGAGGGTGTGGCCGCAAGCGCCATGAACTCGTGGCCCCGGGCCACGACCGCTTGTAAAGCCGCCAGGGTCATCGCCCGTCCGATCCCGCGGCCCCTCGCCTCCGCCAGCGTGCCGAGCGTCCAGAGCGTGGGGCAGTTGGCAAAGAACGTCACCGTGGCGGTGGCAACGGGGCGACCATCCCACCAGCCCAGCCAGTGTTGGATGGGAGCATCAGCCGAAAAGCCGTGGCTCCCGTACACCGCCGTGCGAAGTCTGGCCAGGGCGCCGTTGGTGGCCACGGCAATGTTCCGGAAGACTGAAAACGCCGCCGCATCGCGGACCGGTGATATCTGAAGCGCTCTCGGCACGGCCTCGGCAAGCGGCAGGACCCCCGCGCGGGCCACCATCAGCGGAAAGCTTTCGTAGGCCCAGCCGTCGCTCTCCAGCAGCGGCCGCCAACGCCCGGCGGTTTCGTCATCGGAGGGCCCTCCCATGACCGGGGCGGCCCCATGACTCCGTCTGAGGGCTTGAAGATCCTCGGGACCGGTCTGGCCGGGCAAAGGCCAGAACAACGTGGGGAAGGGGCGATCCCCCCGGCCTGTGGCGAGCCAGAGTGAGTGGCTGCGCGTAATCTCCCACTCCCGGTCAGAACTCCTCGGCGCCTGCCGGAACGACATCAGCTCGCCGAGCAGCATCCGCGCCGCCCAGGACACAGAACCAGTACTCCCAGTCTCCTTGATCATGAAGCCTCCCTTCTGTCTTGCTGGCCGCCGGTCCTCTCTCGACTATCCAGCGGTCGTACGAAGCGGGGGCGGGAGCCGCCGACACACGGGGGACGTCGACCGCCTCTCGTTCTTCGTGCGGGGTGCTGCTCGCGGAGGAAAGGCATCCCCACTCAGCACGGGAAGACCGATATCAAGTCACCCGCGGGGCGCGGCACGGTCCCAGGGCGGTACGATGGATCATGGATGCGTTAGGGTCCGATCGCGCATTGTCAGGCCATGTCGCCACGGAGGTTAATGGTGTCAGATCGGATGAAGCTGCTGGATGCCGCCCGCCGGCTCGCACAGGAGTATCTTGAGACCGTCGACGACAGGCCGGTGCATGCGCTCATCACCGGGCAGGACCTGCGTGACCGGCTTGCGGGGGAACTGACGCAGGCAGGCGAAGAACCCGGGGCCGTGATCGACAGTCTGGCCGCGGCGGCCCGTCTGGGGACGGCCGCCACCCAGGGACCGCGCTACTTCGGGTTCGTTACCGGCAGCAGCCTCCCGGTCGCCACGGCGGCCGACTGGATGGTGTCCACCTGGGACCAGAATGCGGGCGTCCACGTGATGTCGCCGTTCGCCGCGGTGGTCGAGCAGGTGACGGCCGGCTTCATTCGGGGGCTGCTCGGGCTGCCGCCGTCGTGGAGCGTGGGCTACGTGACCGGGGGCCATATGGCAAACTTCACCGCGCTGGCGGCAGCCCGTCACCATGTCCTCCGGGAAGCCGGGTGGGACGTGGAAGCCGAAGGTCTGTTCGGCGCGCCCCCCATCACGGTAGTGGCGGGGGAGGAGGCGCACTACACGATCGCGACGGCGCTTCGGCTCCTCGGCCTCGGTGTCAACCGGGTGGTGCGGGTTCCCACCGACAGCCAGGGACGGATGGACGCCGGCGCGCTGACCCGTATCCTGCGCACATCCTCGGGGCCCCGCATCGTGTGTGCTCAGGCCGGCCATGTCAACACCGGCGCCTTCGACCCCATCGCTCAGATTGCCGACGCGGCCCACGAGCACGGCGCCTGGCTGCACGTCGACGGGGCATTCGGACTGTGGGCGGCTGCGAGCCCCTCACTGGTCCATCTCACGCAGGGCATCGACCGGGCCGATTCCCTCGCCACCGACGCCCACAAGTGGCTCAACGTGCCGTACGACTGCGGGATCGTGCTGTGTGCCCGCCCCGAAGCCCATCGTGCCGCGATGCGCCTGCAGGCCTCCTATATTCAGGTGACCGCTGGCGAGCGCGATCCGCGCGACTACGTGCCGGAAGAGTCCCGCCGCGCCCGTGTGGTGCCGGTCTATGCGGTCCTGCGCTCGCTGGGGCGAAATGGGCTCGCCGAGCTGGTCGATCGATGCTGTCAGCACGCCCGGCGGTTTGCTGAGGGGCTGGACGCTGCCGGGTACGAGATCCGAAATGAAGTGGCGTTAAACCAGGTCCTGGTCTCGTTTGGCGATGACGAGACCACGAGACGCGTCATCGCAGGCGTCCAGGAAGAGGGAACGTGCTGGTGCGGAGGGTCCGTCTGGCATGGGCGGACGTCCATGCGCATCAGTGTATCGTCGTGGGCGACCACCGAGGAGGATGTGGAGAAGAGTCTCCACGCCATCATCCGGGTCGCGCACGGCGTCGCGGGCTGATGGTGGGGTGAGGGGCGGAGCACCGACCCGAAAGACAACCGGACCGTCGGGCTCGCCACAGACCGCTGCGAGAGGTGCGTGCCTCGCCATGTCACCCACCGGGTGCGGATATAATGAGCGCATGACGCATCCTGCCGGCGGTGCCTTCCGCCTCTCTCATTTTCCACCCGCCGTCTGGGCCACCGCGTTTGCGACGTTTGTCGCCTTCATGGGCATCGGGGTGGTGGACCCCATTCTTCCCCTCATCGGACGCGCCATGGGGGCCACGCCATCCCAGGTGGAATGGCTCTTCACCAGCTACATCGCGGTGATGGCGCTGGCCATGCTGGTCTCAGGGGTGCTGGCCACCCGTCTCGGCGGCAAGCGCACCCTGCTGGCCGGCCTCGGTATCGTTGTCGTGTTTGCGACGCTGTCGGGCCTCTCGCCCAACATCGGCGTGCTCGCCCTGGTGCGCGGGGGTTGGGGATTTGGCAACGCGCTGTTCACGTCGACGGCCCTCTCCATCATCGTGGGGCTCTCTCTGGGCGGCATGGGCTCGGCCATCACCCTCTACGAGGCCGCCCTTGGCCTCGGCATCGCCTCCGGCCCGCTCATCGGGGGGTGGCTGGGCAGCCATCTCTGGCGGTACCCGTTCTTTGGCACGGCGACCCTGATGGCTATCGCGTTCGTGGCCACAGCAGCGCTGGTGCGCGAGCCGCCGCGCCGTGAGCAGCCGCGAACCGCCCGGGACATCTTTCAGGCGCTCCGGAACCGCCCGGTCGTGACCAACGCCCTGATCGGGCTGTGTTACAGCTATGCCTTCTTCACCATCCTGGCGTACTCCCCGCTGACGTTGAAGACTCTGACCCCGCTCCAGCTCGGGTTCACGTACTTTTTCTGGGGGATTCTCGTCGCCGTGTCCTCCGTGGTGATCGTGAACTATCTCCTCCAGCGCTGGTCACCCGTGCGGATCCTGACCGTCGACCTCGCCTGCCTCATGCTCCTGTTCATCGCGGCCGGCCTGGTTCACGGCTCCGGGCTCCTCTACGCGGTGGTGACGTCCGGCTTATTCTGCGGCGTCGCCAACGCGCTCTTTACCACCCTGGCCATGGAAGTGTCGCCGTTTTCCCGCTCCATCAGTTCCGGAACCTACAACTTCCTGCGGTGGGCCGGCGCTGCCATCGCGCCGGTAATGTCCGGCGTCATCGACCAGGCATTCGGGCCCCGCATCCCGTTCTTTGTGGGAAGTCTCATGCTGCTCGTAGGGACCCTGGCCTTGTTCCGATGGGGTCTCCTGCTCGAGACGGCGCTGGCCCAAAACGGTCCGGAGCAGCTGGGGGGGTAGACGGCTTCCGACGAGAACAGGGGATGTGTGGCGTCCCCCGCATCTCCGCTATGATTTGAATTCCTGACTGATGATGACCGTGGATGAAGCCCGCCACCCGGTACCGTGGCGTATGGGCGGACTCCCACCACCGCTGTCGATGGGGGCTATGAATATGGCGGAAGTGCTCCATCAAGATGCTGACCTCCAGGCAACTTTCGATGCCGCCATCGCGGACAAGGAGCTGAGGGCCCGGCAGGCGCAGCGGGAGCGCATCGACGGCGCCATGCCGTCCTGGCTGGCCTTCGTGATGCGGCCGCTTGCGGTATCGGCGCGCAACCAGCGCCAGCGCCGGTTTCAAAGGCAGGGACGCGGCGGTGAGAATCTGCTCACCGCGGCACTCCGATGGCGCCTCGACCGCACCTGGACCCTCTGCCCGGACGTTGTGGTGCAGGCCGGTGACCAGGAAATCGCCCAAATCGACCTGCTGGCCGTCGGCGCCTCCTCCGTGTTCATCCTGGAGGTAAAGACGTGGAAAGGGGCGATCCGGGCGACCGGGCTTCGCTGGGAGCGGAAGATTGGCGGCCAGTGGAAAGCGGTGGGGAGTCCGACCCGCCAGCAGGACATGCATGTGAAGCGGTTTCGCCGCTGGCTCGATCAGCGGGACATCGCCGTCGAACCCTCGACCGTGCAGGCCGGCATCGTGATGATGCAGTCGGAATGGCTGCGCACGCGCGACGTGCCCTTTGCGGTCTTTGACCGGCCCAGTGCCGTGGCGCGCTGGATGAAGACGCAGGATGAGAGGGGCGCACCGCTCGATACCGGCGTTCGCAAGGCGCTTCTCTCTCATCTCATCATGGGTGGGCCGCCCGAGATGCCGGGTTAGGGGAATCCCGACCGGGGCACCTACCGCGCCAGCCCCTGATGTCGAACGTTGCCGGGTGCGGACGGGCCGGTTCCGCTATCCCGAAGCGCTCCTGCCTGGCGGCGGATGTAGGGGAGTGGATGCCGCGTCGTGAAGATCCCGAAAAGCTCTGGTCGCTGCGTGCGTACGCACATCCAAGTGCGCCCTGGTACCGTTTCGGCGCGGAAAGTAGTCGTTGGATTCGGCGGTGATTCCCGAGGAGGTGTATCCGGCGCTGCAGGACGTGGTTGGCGCGCCTGTCGTGGTCGAACACGTCCGGATGGGGGTTGGAGGGCCGGGCATCGTCGTGTGCCGCGGCCCCGACGGCAGGGCGGTGGGCAAACGCACCTCGGCCGAGGAAACGGCCTTTTATCGAGAGTGGGCGCCTATGCTGGCCGAGCGCGGCCTCGGGGTGCCGCGCGCTTTTGCCCAGGGAACAGCCTCGACCGGTCACTGGATGGTGTTGGAATGGCTGCCCCGGGTTGGGGAGCGGCATGATCCGGCGTGGGTTCCGGAGCAGACGCAGTACCTCGCGCAGCTGCACCGCCTCCTCCCTGAGGCGGCCCCGTCGGCCGCGTCTCTCCTGCCGCGACGAGATCTCCAGCTCACCCGCCCGGATGCCGATGATGCGCTGGCGCTGTGGGAACCCGGGCCCGCGCGACGTCTGCACCGTCTGATCAGCGAACCGTGGCCGTACGTGGAAGGCCGGCAGCTTGTCTCGGGGGACCCCAATCCCACCAACTGGGGTTGGCGAGAGTCGGGCGAGCTGGTGTTGTTTGACTGGGCCGAGGCAGGCTGGGGGCATCCGTCCTACGACCTCTCCATCCTCTGCGGCGGCCTGCCGGACGGCGCGGCCATCCGCCGGGTGGTGGTCCCGTACCTGGCCGCCGGCAATGCTGGGGATCCCGAAGAGGTGGAGCAGTGGGTGGCCTGGGCGGTGACAGGAAGGCTGGTGACATTCCTCCGATTCCTGGCGGGATGGCGCCGGGGACAGGTCACGGACGCGGCCCGACGCGGCGTCGACATGCTGCGGGACGGGCTGTGGGACTGGGTGCAGGCGGTGCGCCCGCTGATATTGCCGTTTGCTCAACGCCCGCTGATCACTCCCGATTAAGGCTCTGAGATCTTTCGCCCGTCAGCCGGGACGTCCGGAAACGAGGGGCGTGCGGCTCCCTGGCAAGCGCCGCGCCGTCTAGAGCGCGGCGTGCAGGCATCGGTCGTACCGTGGAGAGCCGCGTCCGCACAAAAAATGCAGGGTTGGCCGTCGACTGGACTAAACTCGATGCACGGAGTTTGACGAAAACGGCATGTCGGACCAAGACGGCCAATGAAGGGCAATGAAGGGCCATGAAGAAGGAGAGGCCGGCATGAAGAAAGCTGCCGCCGTGCTGAGTCTGGCTCCCGTCTGCGCCCTGCTGGCAGCGTGCGGGACCACCACGGCGCCATCCGGGACGTCGGCCCCGCCTATCGTTCTCACCGCTCTAAGCTGGCCCGTGGGCGGAGAGACGCTCACCTACGCTATGACCAGCAAGACGCACCTCACTCTGGCGTCTGCGTCGTCCGGCACCACACTGGCCAACGAGACGGTGCAGGTAAACGGCGACCTGGTGGACAAGATTGTCCCGAGCGGAAACGGCCAGGCGTCGGTGACATCCACCTTTGAGAACATGGAAGTGGGCCAGGGCGGGGGTCCCCTCCAGCCGTTGTCGACTTTGAACGGGCTGGGCACGCACTTCGACCTGGACAAGGCCGGTCACATCACCAATGTGTCATACACGGGCCTCGAGACGCTACCGCCTTCCGAGGCGCAGGTCCTTTCGTCCCTCGCGAAGCAGATACAAACGGCCAGCCAGAACATCGTCCTCACGGGCGCGCCCACTCAGGTGACAGTGGGCCAGACGTGGAACTTCAGCCACGCGATGACGCTTCTTGGCACCCGGTTCACCACCCAGGGCACAGCCACCTTCGAAGGGACCCAGAACGGGGTTCTCGTCGTGCACGAGAGCGCGGTGATGAAGGCGGCGGGGTCGTCCACGGCCACGGTCCGTGGGAGCGGGAGCCTGACGGAAACCGTGGGACTCTCCGCTGACGGGCACCTGCTCGATTACCAGACCACAATCGAAAAGTACTCCGTGACGCTGACGGAGCCCACGACGGGACAGGCCATCACGCTGACATCCAGCGAGCAGATCTCCATATCGCGGATCCGCTCGTAGCGCGGGGGCCGGCTGGTTGCAGATGAGTGCCACATATATCGTCGGTAGTCGTCCGGGGCATCAATCCACGCCCCTCGGAGCCCCGGGGGCGCGCTTTTATGAAGCCGCCTGCAGCCGTGGTCTGAGGATGTGGCCACCGCGCTGTCAGGATGTAGACCCCGATGGGCTTGGCGCGATCGCCACAGGGCCCCCAAAAACCGCCGTTGATGCTGGAGCGCACCCGGGTGTCCTCGGCCTGCGGGACGGAAGCCACCGGGTCGACCGCGCGAGCGCGCCTCGGCATAGCCCACGAGGACGCCCTCCAGGCGTTCCAGGTCCGCGTCGTAGGTGTCGGCCCACGCGTCCAACTCCTGCCGGGGTTTGTTCGTCCGGACCGGATCCGGGCGGCCCACGGGCATCCCGCCTTGCTGCAAGCGGCGCAAGCCCAACGTCGACTGCTGCACTCGCACCGCGCGCCCTGGGTCCGGCAGCCACCTGCACTATCGTCCGCCAGCGCCGTGCCAATATGGATCGGCGCACTTACTGCCAAGTCCTCCCCCTGAGATCTGTCTACGTCTACCACTGGACACATGCTCTCGACGAGGTCGCGAGATCGTTTCGAAGCCAGCCAGAAGCCTATCGACTGGCAGACACTTGCGCGGATATTTGCGCCAGTGTCCCCCGTACGGCACGCCTTTGCGGTCGATGCTGCAACCCTCTTGACTGATAAGGGGGCGGAGGGTATCAGGCTGCGCCATAAAAACGATCCCCCGCTCGCTATCGGCGGGGGATCGTCTGTCGGGTCGTGGGCCGTTAATACCGGCGC
This sequence comes from Clostridia bacterium, assembly GCA_049964315.1. GTDB lineage: Bacteria > Bacillota > Sulfobacillia > Sulfobacillales > JAIMBI01 > JAKATP01. The sequence continues at coordinate 16,377 of JBMFXK010000010.1, forward strand.
GGGCGCTCCTCGCGCGGACGGGCCTCGTTGACGGTGAGAGCCCGGTTATCAAACTCGGCACCGTTCAGCCTCTCGATGGCGCGCTCGGCGTGCTCGTCCGCCACTTCGACAAAGCCAAAGCCGCGGCTCCGGCCAGTCTCCCGGTCGGTGACCAGGCGGACGGCTTCAACCTCGACATCCGCCTCGTTCAAAAAGAATTCCCGCAGGGACTGTTCCGTGGCTGACCATGGCAAGTTGCCAACGTAAAGGGACTTAGACATACTTTACTCTCCCCAGATGCTTGAATTTGCACTGGGAAGCAGCTCCGGATCTACGTGGCTCATCCCTGACGTGCATCCGCGAGAATAGCACACTTGGGAGGATATCGCCAGTCGTGTCCCGCCCCCGCGTCGATCCGGGCGATGCTTTCGCTCCGCGCAGTTCATGGCAGCTCGTGAAGAGAGCCGCCATGAAAGGGACAGGTGGTGCCCCCGAATGGGCTGCGGGACGCTCCTGCCTCCCGTTGCCGGGACTGCGCGAACGCAAGATCCCGGCGCTCCAGTACGACCCGGACGCCGGATTTCGGCCGCAGGGTGACAAGGGGTTCGGGCAGCACCTGGTGGCCAGGAACGGGATGCAGTCGATACCGCTGCAGGACCGTGGCGACCACAATCTGCATCTCCATCAGCGCAAAGGCTCTCCCGATACACATCCGCGGCCCGGCCCCGAAGGGCATGTAGGCATGCCGCGGCACGGCCGGGCTGGAGCCGTCGAGCCAGCGTTCGGGTCGGAACTGGTCCGGACTGGCAAAGAATGCCGCCTTACGGTGGATCACCCAGGGGAGCATGATCACGCGCGTGCCGGCCGGAAAGGTTGCGGACCCGAGCTGGAAGGGTCGCACGGACTGGCG
>JBMFXK010000011.1:0-3330 GCA_049964315.1 Clostridia bacterium
GGAGCGGACCCAGGTGGGAGACCGCTTCGTGGCGGCTCGCATGGCCGCAGTCGGTGCCGGCCTTGGCGGCGAACAATCCGGCCACGTGATCCTGGCCGATTGGGCCGTCACCGGCGACGGCCTTCTAACGGCGCTGGCGGTGCTGTGTGAGATGGGTCGGACGGGAAAGCCACTGGCCGACCTGGCGGCGGGACTTGCCACATATCCGCAGGTGTTGACGAATGTTAAACTGGGACAGATTCCGTCCGGGTGGCGCGAAATGCCTACCATTCGACACGCGATTGACGCCGCCGAACGGGATCTGGGGGAAGAGGGCCGCGTGTTGGTGCGGCCGTCGGGCACCGAGCCGCTTCTTCGCATAATGCTAGAAGGGAGGGATGAGGGGCAGATAACCGAATGGGCGGACCGCCTGACCGCGGTCGTTCAGGAGGCGCTGGGGTCGGCAACGGCGTCTTCCGAATCAGCCAACTAGCGCCGGAACCCCGGATACGGGGTTGACGAGGTGAGGGATCTCGAAGCATTCGGCGGGTGACCTCCGGCTTCTCGGCAGCCGTTAACCGCGGAACAAAGGGTCGGCAGCAATGCCGCCACAAAACCGCCAGGCCGGGCCCGACAATCCATCACGAAAGGTGATCGCGCACGTGTGCGGGATTGTGGGGTACGCGGGCGCCAATCCGGCGCTCCCATTTCTTCTGGAAGGTTTAGCACGACTCGAGTATCGCGGGTATGATTCCGCCGGCGTGGCGCTGGTGGAGCCGAGTGGCGTCTACGTTGAGAAGACAGCCGGGCGCCTGTCGGCGCTCGTGGCCGTCGTCGACATGACGCGGCCGGCCCAGGTGGGAATCGGGCACACCCGATGGGCCACGCACGGGCCGCCGACTAACGACAATGCGCATCCACACACGGATTGCACCGGGCGCATCGCGGCCATCCACAACGGCATTATTGAAAACTACCGGGAACTCCGCGCCGAGCTCGAGGCGGAAGGGCACGTGTTTGCCAGCGAAACGGACACCGAGGTGATTCCGCACCTGTTGGAGGCGGAGCACGGCCTGTCGCTGCGGGACGCCGCCCTGAATGCTCGCCGACGCCTCGAGGGAGCCTACGCGTTCCTGGCCGTGTCGGCCGATGAGCCGAAGTCCGTAGTGGCCGTGCGGCAAGCGAGCCCGTTGGTGCTGGGCCTCGGCTCCGGCGCCAACTACCTGGCCTCGGATATCACAGCGCTCCTGCCCTACACCCGCGAAGTCCTCATTCTGGACAATGGCGAGATGGCCATCATATCGGACGAGGCCGTGGAGATTCGCGGCGCCCGGGGCGAGGTCGTACACCGCGACCCGCTCCACATCGACTGGTCGGCGGAGGAGGCGTCCCGCGGCGGCTACGCGCACTTCATGCTCAAGGAGATCATGGAGCAGCCGGATGCGTGGGCGGACTGCCTTCGGGGACGCGTCGGTTCTGAAGGACAGGTTCTCCTTGATGAGCTGGGGCTCGAACGGGGCGACCTGGCCCGGGTTGAGCGCCTGCAGCTGATCGCGGCCGGCACAGCCTACCATGCCTGCCTTCTGGCCCAGCGCTGGATCGAGGAATGGGCGCGCGTGCCGGTGCGGGTTGACGTGGCGTCCGAGTTTCGCTACCAAAAGCCCATCCTCTCCCCTGGAACGGTGGTGGTGGCTGTGAGCCAGTCGGGAGAGACCGCCGACACCCTGGCGGGGGTAGCGCTCGCCAAACAGGCTGGGTTCCCCGTATGGGCGGTCACGAATGTCGTGGGGTCGACCCTGGCGCGGGAGGCTCATCGGGTCCTGTACACCCGGGCGGGTCCGGAGGTGGCGGTTTGTTCCACCAAGGCGTACACGACGCAACTGATCGTGCTGGCCCTGCTGGGAGACGTTCTGGCGGCCATCACCAATCCGAACTACGACTCGGTGGTTCCCGCACTGCAGGGGCTTCCGGCCCTTGGAGACGGGTGGCTGTCCGCGCACCGAGACCTCGCCCCAGCGGTGGAACGGGTGGCGGCGCGGCCGAGCGTCTTTTACATCGGGCGCGGCGTGGACTACGCGATCGCGCTCGAAGGCCAGCTGAAGCTGAAGGAGATCTCCTACATCCACGCCGAGGCATACCCCGCAGGTGAGTTGAAGCACGGTACACTTGCGCTCATTGAACCCGAGGTGCCCGTCGTGGCGGTGGTGTCCTCTGATACGCTCTTCGCTAAGGTCCGCTCGAACATCATGGAGGTGCGGGCCCGAGGGGGCAGTGTCATCACGGTCGCGCCGGAGTCCCTTTGTTCGGAGCTGAGCGATCTGGCCGAGGTGAGGGTGTCGATTCCGACCGCGGATCCCCGAGTGACCCCGATGCTCGCGGCGCTCCCCTTGCAACTGCTCGCCTACGACGTGGCAGTCGCTCTGGGAAGGGACGTCGACAAGCCGCGCAACCTGGCCAAGAGTGTCACCGTGGAATAGCTAAAGGATCCCCGGACCACCGGCTGATGTTTGGTAGCAACGTTCTGAGCCACGGAATGATCGGCGACGACCTGGAATACTCGCCCGCGCCGGCTCGCATCAAGCAACGGCCTAACCGCGAGGCGTTCCCCTTACCGTTCCACTGGTGCTTCTCCGGTGTTCACAGTGGTGGGTAAAGGCAAGCGGCGGCGGATTGCAAAAGGACAGCTCGCCGCCTCGGTGACGGCGAGCTGTCCACGGTCGGCTTCTGCCCGGACGGTTAGCGAGGGACGTGTCCCGGGAAGTTTGGGGCACGAACGTGCCGTCGTCCTTGCGGATATACCCGTGCCAGTAATGATCGGCCAACTCCCCGGCTCCATCAAGACGCTCTCGGGAAGGGGCCCCGCCACCCAGGTCCCCGGGTCATCACTTCCCGATGGTCGTAGTGGCCAACGACATCCTTGCTTCCGGATAGAGGCGGCTGTCCGGCGAAACTTCGATGTCCAAGCGGGTGACCTCCTTTCCCTGGTCGGCAAGGATGTGGCTTGAGAGATCCGGCCCGGTTGGCTTCGCGATGAGGTTGCCGGGGTGAACGGGCACTGGATCGGGTGGAGGACAACCTTCAGGAGTTACAACAAAAGGAGAGCGGTCGTGAAACCTAATCGGCATCGGTCAGCAGTCATCAGATTCCCTTAGCGAGCTCGAGATTGTCACCACTCGAGAGTTCGACGCCCCGATCGGCCTCGTGTTCGACGTGTTGACCAAGCCAGAACATGTGCGTAAGCACTGTGTTGCGGACTCCGTGACCATCCTTCGCTACCGCGTCCGCAAGTAGTTATCGGGTAGAGAACGGCCGGTGGCATGCGGACGCTCCTCGACCCACGCGCCCAACCTG
>JBMFXK010000011.1:3430-16801 GCA_049964315.1 Clostridia bacterium
CAATACCCCCGGGGAGCCTTGCGTTGGGCGTGCTGTTGCTCCGCATCAGGGTGGCGGGACCCTAACCCCTGGTCCAGGCCTCTCGGGAACGGCCGCGTTCCGTGCCTCATCGGCCAGACTCGCGGGAGAACAGCGGGTGCGCTGACCCCGCCATCATCGTCAAAGATCGCAGGGGCGTGATGCTGGCGCCCTTGCAGTCTGATCGCGTGGCCGCAGAGCAGCACCCGTTAGACCAACCGGCATTGGTGAACAGTCAGCGGCGGGCGATATACTGGAAGGGGTGACCGGCGTGACCAGGGCTGCCTTGCCCTACGTTCTTGTGCTGGTAGTCGTTGTTGTCGGTGTGGACGTGCTGTTTTTCGGGAATCACTTCTGGGAACGGCTGATTGTCAACATCGGTATGGTCCTGGTGTTTGGTGCCTTCTATTTGAGATTTTTCAACAAACCGTAGGCTGGGTGTCGTGGGCACCGACCACCCGGTTCCGACCGGCCTATCTATGTCTGGAACGGCGGCGCTTCAGCAGGCCCACGGCATATGCGCCGGCGTGGGCTCCTCGCTCCACAGGCGCGTGCACGCCGGGCCCCAATATGATGAGCGACCGCCCGAGACCCCTGGCTCTCCGGGTTAAGGCGCGCCAGCGTGAACCCCATTGGGCACGTCTAAAGCCGGGCTCCCTATCCCCGCGTGAAAGAGGACCTTCGGTTGTTGCGCCTAAAACCTCATGCCGCGTTGATATTGGTCGGGCTGATGGCGTGGCTCCTGACCGGATGCGGACTCGGTGCCGCGCCGGCTATCGGATGGACCTACCTCAATGTCGCAGCGAGAACGGGTGGACACGCCATCATCGCGGGCCTGCGGCCGTCGCCTGGCCATCTGGACCTCATCGTATCGCAGGGGGTGACTGCCTGTTTAGGGGTCGAAGCCTTTCGCCCGCTGCTCTTAGGCTACAACCTGTTCACCGGTGCGATGGTCGGTCCATCGCCATCCCCGTACTCCCTGCCCCAAACTCTTGTCGACGGTGCTCCCGCGACGCTGGTGGCCCTGAGCTTCCTGTCCTTTGGAAAGCCGCCCGTGTGCGTGACGGGCGGAGAACAGCCTCAGGAGATCGCACCGTTTCCGGGCGGCGTCACGGCGTACTATTCGGGAATTAATCCGGCCACGCAGCCGTGGTGCGCGGCACGACCGGTCAGTGGGCTTGGGTGGCCCTGAAAGGGCCGGGGCCGGCGCCCTTCCCTCAGCTGGTCTGGCAATTCCGGCACTGAATCGGATTCTTGCGTTCAATCTCCGCACCGACCAACACTTTGTTTACCCGATTCCGCCAACGACCTCGCTCGCCTCATTGAACCCGGGCTGGTGGCAGGCCCCGGCCTTTGCGGTGGCCGATCACCGGGTCCTGATCGCGGGGGGTCGTGGCTCGGCGTATTCCCGACCGCACCGACGCAGGGCGAACTGCCCGTGCTCAGGCGCCCCCCGGCGGCATTGCTTGCCGCCCGCACCCATAACATGATGGCCGCGCAGTCCAGCCTCTATTGGCAGGCGAGCGACGGCTTGGCCACGTACTGGAACTGCGGGTGATGCACGATCCGAGTCTGAAGGCGTGCCCGAGCGACGCCGTCAGCGCCGGGGGCTGGTGGGTCTTGAACCCCGCCGTGTGATGCCCCCGCAAGAGTTCGCATCCAACGAGACCCAATGATTCCGTCCCCGGCATCGCGCATCTCCAAAGGATGCGGCTGGCCAACTGCCCCGTAGACGCCACGGGCCTCCGACAGGAGGACGTAGTGGACAATGTTTTGTGTTAGAGTGAACCATCTTCCGGAGAGGGGAATGCCGTCATGCCCGCACACACGACTCCCGCCACCAACACATATCGGGTGGACGCCCTCTAAGAGCAGTTCTCTGTTGATCCCATCGCGACTGGCGCGTCCCCTTGGTATGTGTTGCCGTCCAACACATAACGAAGGGGTCTTCGATGGGTATTTCCATAAAGCGACTGCTATCGTATTACCGCCCGCACCGGGGGCTGCTTTTCGCTGTGCTGGCCTGTGGGCTGCTTGCGACCGGATTGGCCATGGCGTTTCCTCTCCTCGTGCGCTACATCACCAATACGGTCCTCACGCATCACTTGCCCGAGGCGCTCCCCGCGGTGTATCGGGTGGGCGCCGTGATGGTGCTGCTGTTAGTCCTGCAGAGCCTGGCCCAGTACTTCGTCGACTACCGCGGCCACGAGCTTGGCGCGCGGATGGAGAACACCCTCCGGGTCGAGCTCTTTTCGCATCTGCAGACCCTGTCCTTCGAGTTCTTCGATCGGACGCGGGCCGGCGAGTTGATGTCGCGCCTCACCAACGACCTCATGCTGCTGGGCGAGTTTTATCATCATGCGCCGGAGGACTATCTCAACTATCTTGTGAGGTTCGTGGGAGCGTTTACTATCCTCGCCTTGATCGATTTCCGGCTCACGCTGGTCATCTTCGCCTTCCTGCCTGTCCTCGGCGTATTCGTGGTGGTGTTCAATCAGCTCCTGAGCCGGAGTCTCCGCGACAACCGTGAGCGGATCGCGGATGTCAACGTTCAGGCGGAGGAGAGTCTGTCGGGAATCCGGGTGGTCCAGTCCTTCGCCAACGAGCCCGTGGAGGTGCTGAAGTTTCGTGAGACCAGTCACCGGTTTCTGCACAGCCGCAAGAATACGTACCGGGCCGATGCGTACCTGTACACCTCGGTCCAGGCACTGGTGCAGCTCATCACGGTCGCGGTCGTGGTGCTGGGAAGCGCTGCTATCGTCCGGGGACACCTGAATCTCGGTGACCTCATCACGTATCTGCTGTACATCGCGTATGTGGTGGAGCCGATACAGCGCCTGGCCTTCATGACGAATCAGCTTCAAGAAGGGCTGACCGGGTTTCGGCGGTTTCAGGAGATCATGGACGTGGCACCCGCCATAACCGATGCGCCGCGCCCGAGAAGGCTGACGAACGTGCTGGGGCGCATCGAGTTCCGAGGCGTGTCGTTCCGGTACGGGCCGCATCTCGACCCGGTCCTGAACAATCTCTCCCTCGTCATCGAGCCCGGCGAGTATGTCGCACTGGTAGGCCCCTCCGGGGCGGGAAAGAGCACCCTGTGTGCCCTTGTGCCCCGCTTCTACGACGTGACCGGCGGGGGGGTGTGGTTAGACGGGCACGACGTGCGTGGGCTTGAGCTCCAGTCTCTCCGCCACAGCATCGGGACCGTCCAGCAGGATGTTTACCTCTTTGCCGGAACCGTACTGGACAATGTCCGTTACGGCAAACCGGCCGCCAGCGATGAGGAGGTGGTGCGAGCCGCCCGGCTCGCCCATGCCCATGACTTCATCACGCGTCTGCCGGATGGCTACCGCTCCATCATCGGCCAGCGCGGCATCACGCTGTCCGGCGGGCAACGTCAGCGGCTGAGCATCGCGCGTGTGTTCTTGAAGAGCCCTCCCGTCCTCATCTTTGATGAGGCGACGAGCGCGCTGGACTACGAGTCGGAGAAGTTGGTACAGCAATCGCTGGAGGAAGTCGCGAGGGGACGCACCACCATCGTGATCGCGCATCGCCTCTCAACCGTTCGAAACGCCGAGCGCATCATCGTGCTGACGGCTGACGGCATCGTGGAGGAAGGGACGCACGAGGCGCTGATGGCCCAGGGCGGTGTCTATGCGCAACTGTATGCCACTCAGGTTGCGTTGTAGAGGGCGCGCGGTGCGGGCGCGGCGCCGGCAACCAATTCATGGTCAGCTGTGTGTTGTAGATCGCCACATGGAGCGCTCACACCAGGTTTAAGTCGTAAGCGGGAGGCGATTGCGCATGATCCACTGGACAGCAGGGAGCCCGAGACGAGTGTGCTGGGTCGCTGCCTGGACCGTGGGCCTGGCCGGGGTGACCACCAGCGTTCGCGGACGTGCCGCACCCAGTTACGGCTGTCAGGGCCGCCGCCAGCAGCACCGTCCTCATGCCCCAATCCTGCACGTGCTCACAGCTGTGCCATCCGATGACTCGTTACCCATAACGACGAGTACCGGACAGAAGTTATGGATCCGGCGCGGACCCATCTTGAAGTGAACGGCCCCCTCCGACATCATTACCTTCATGTTGAACGATCAGGTCGCCTGGGACCCGGACCAGTACCACCGCTTTGCGACCGAGCGCAGCCGACCCTTCCGCGAGCTGGTGGCCGCCATCGACGTCCCGGACGCCAGACGGGTGGCCGATCTGGGGTGCGGCGACGGCTCGCTCACGATGGAGCTCGCTGACCGATGGCCAGGGGCGACGGTAACCGGCATCGACAAATCGCCCGAGATGATCGCGTCCGCGCGCACACGCGGTGCGCCTGAAGCGGTCCGCTTCGAGCTCGGCGACCTGCGCCACTGGCGTCCGCCGGAAGCCGTGGACGTGCTCGTGTCCAACGCCGCACTGCAGTGGGTTCCTGGGCACGTCGACTTGTTTGGCCGCTTTGCAGACAATATCCGGCCCGGCGGGTGCCTTGCCTTTCAGGTGCCGGGAAACTTTCAGGAGCCTTCCCATCAGCTGTTTGCAGCGCTCTGCGCCTCTCCTTACTGGCGTGACCGGCTCGGTTCCACGGAGCGGCCGTCACCGGGATCACACACCCCGCGCGAGTATCTTGACACGCTCCTCGGCCTCGGACTCGATGCCCGGGTCTGGGAGACCACCTATTACCAGCGGCTCCAGGGGGAGCGGGCAGTGCTCGAGTGGATGAAAGGCACGACGCTGCGACCCGTGCTCGCCGTTCTCGAAGACCCCGCCCGGCAGGAGTTCCTGGACCAGCTGGGTGACCTGCTCGAGGAAGCCTATCCGCCGGGGCCTTACGGTACCGTGTTCCCGTTCCACCGCATCTTCGCCGTGGCCCGCGTACCTGGCTTCGGCGCCTAGCACCGCGCTCTCGACCGTTAGCGGGGGACCGCCGTTCGGCGTCACAACGAGAACGTCACCGGGGGAATCGTACGGCCGTGCAGGCTATAACGTGGGTGATGGGCCAGGGAGTGGAGCACGGGGAGCCGCGTTCGCATGACAGCGCGCCCGTCGGGGGCGCCCGTACGTGGGCCCGCTGTCGGTCCCTGGCACATTCCGCAGCCATCCTGGTGCTTCGGCCGTTGGGATGTCCGGTCAATCACATGCGGTCGGTAGGAAAAGGTGAGCCATATGAGGGGCCTTCTCCTGCGCAGGCGACTCGCCGCAGCACCGGTCATCGGCCTCGCGCGGTTGACCTTGGCGGGGTGCACCACCACACCCACCTCTTCTACCGGGTCGACGTCTGCTCCCGCTTCCCACACGGTCAGCCCACTATCCGCCTCGTTTGCGGCCACGATGAAAAACGTGCCGGCATCGCTAATCCGGTGGCATTCACCCAGGGATGGAACCAGCCGAAGACGGCTGTGGCGGATGGGAACAAGGGGAAAGTGGCCGCCTTTGGCGCCTATCCGCTGAACGTCTACTCGTGCAGAAAGAAAGACCCCATCGCCAACGCCCGGGCTTTCGTCCAGAATTATAGCCTCATCATGACCAGCAAGGTGAAGGCGGCGATCCTGGACCAGCGTGTGAACCAGCTGTTGCTCAACGATCAGGGCGTCATGGTCGGAAGCGGCGAAGTCTGGCTCAGTCAGTCCGGCAGCCGTGCCTGCATGTCAACAAGTAGGAGGTTCTCCAAAGCAGGGCTGCGCACAGCCTGAGCGGACGGGCAAGGTCCGCCGGCAGCCGGAGCCATACCGCCGGTCGGCGGCGATGGGCTGGTGGAGGGCGGTCGCGAGAAACCGGAAGGGGAATCGGGCGGCGGTTGCGCTCGCAGGCCGGGCCTTCTGAATCGCAGGGCGGCTGGCGGAGCATGCGGCGTCACCTGCGCCATGACTGGTGTCGCCGACCACCGGCCCGGCTCAGGTTCTCGCGCCTGCGGTGGTCGGCGGTCCGGCACAGGTGGCCCACGCTAGGCTCGGCGGACTATAATAAATGTCTGGATGCGTGGTTGGTTCGACATTTTTCGGAGGGGAGGCCCACGATGCGCCGAGACTTCTGGTGCATGGTGCACGGTCGTGCGGCTTGCCCTGGTCCAGCCACTCCCGTGTAGGACGGGTCGTGCTCGCCGTCCATCTACACATGGGAGGATTACTGCAGTGCCTGAGGATTTGGTGCGCCCCGATTTCCTGCGCCGCGAAGTGGCCCGCCGCCGGACCTTTGCGATCATCTCGCACCCCGACGCGGGCAAAACCACGCTCACCGAAAAGCTTCTCCTGTACGGAGGCGCGATTGAACTGGCGGGCGCCATCCGCGCGCGCAAGCACCAGCGCCACGTTACGTCGGACTGGATGGCGATCGAGCGGGAACGCGGCATCTCCATCACAACAGCCGCGCTCCAGTTTGACGTGGGCGACTGCCGCCTCAACCTTCTCGACACGCCTGGCCACCAGGACTTTAGTGAGGACACCTACCGCACGCTCATGGCCGTAGACAGCGCGGTCATGGTGGTCGACGGGGGAAAGGGCATCGAAGCCCAGACCCGTAAGCTTTTCGAGGTGTGCCGCCTCCGCGGCATCCCCATCCTCACGTTCGTCAACAAGATGGACGCGCCCGCACGGGAGCCCCTGGCCCTGGTGCAGGAAATCGAGACGGTACTGGGCATCGATGCGGTGCCTATGAACTGGCCCGTCGGACAGGCCCCGGCTTTTCAGGGCCTGTATGATCTGCGCCGCCACCAGATTCTCCGCTTTGAGCGGACCGAACACGGCCAGCGTCGGGCGCCACTCAACTTTTCCGCGCCCGACGATCCCGGACTCACAGCCGCCATCGGGCATGAGGCCCAGCGCGAGCTCAGGGAGACGGCCGAGCTGCTGACCGTAGCCGGGACCCCTTTTGACCGCGGGCGTTTCCTGAACGGGCAGATGACCCCGGTGTACTTCGGCAGCGCCGTGAATAACTTTGGTGTCGAGCCGTTCCTCGAGGCGCTGCTGGAACTGGCGCCGCCTCCGGGGCCACGAGCCGCCGCGGAGGGCGCCGTGCTGCCGGAGGAGCAAGCCTTTACCGGCTTCGTGTTCAAGATTCAGGCCAACATGGATCCTCACCACCGGGACCAGGTGGCGTTCGTGCGCGTGTGTTCGGGCCGGTTTCAACGCGGGATGGCGGTCCAGCATGCCCGCACCGGGAAGACCGTGCGCTTGAGCCGTCCCCATCGGCTGTTTGGCGGCGAGCGCGAAGTGATGGACGAGGCGTATGCCGGCGACGTGGTCGGCCTGTCCAGCAAGGGCACGTTCCAGGTCGGGGATTGTCTCTACGACGGCACCGCCGTGCAGTTCGAGCCGTTCCCACGGTTTGCGCCGGAGCACTTTGCCTATCTCCACCACGACGACATCGGCAAGTACAAGCAGTTTCACCGGGGACTCGAACAGATGGAGGCCGAAGGCGTGATCCAGGTGTTCCTGGACCCCGCGGCCCGGCGGCGTGAGCCTATTATCGCCGCCGTGGGCGAATTGCAGTTCGACGTGGTGGTCGCCCGCCTGGAGATGGAGTACAGCGTGCAGGCCCACATCGAACGCTTGCCGTACACCTATTGCCGGTGGGTCGAGGGCTCCCCCGAGGATCTTGCCAGCGCCGTCTGGCCCTTCCTGGATTACCGGGGCGTCGAAGATCGGGACGGCCGTCCCGTCGCGCTCTTCGCCTCGGAATCGCAGATGCGTTACTGCATGGAGAAGAATCCCCGCCTGCAGTTTGTCACCTGGTCCTGACCAAAGCGTCATGTCGTCCTGCCGTGACCACCCCACGGTGGAGGTTCGGGTGGACGGCGTACCCGTTGCGTCTAACTAACCAGTCAGTTAGCATGGCAAACGGGGAAGGTGAGGCGTCCCGGCCGCTGGACCAGCGCCTGCCCACAGACCTCGAGAGGGTGCTTCCGCACGCGCCCATGACGTACCGGATCTTCAAGAGGTCGTCCGCAACGCTCCGGCTTCAAAGGCTGGAGCGCCGAGCCTAAGGAAGTGACGCATGGGACGTATGGAAAGCATTGCAGGCCGTCATCCGCCAGATGTCGACAGCCGCCCTGTCGCCATTCTGGCCGCCGCACGCCAGGCCCTCCTGGCACGGGGCTTGGGCGGGGTGCGCGTGGCCGACATCGCCGCACTGGCCCATGTGTCCTCGGGGGCGGTGCACTATCACTTCGACACCAAAGGCGAGGTGCTCACCGCGACGTTCCGATGGGCGGCGGATGAGATGTTTGCCGAGATTGATGCACGGATGGAGGAGGCGGCAACGCCCACCGAGCAGATGAGCCTGCTGCTCGCACTATCGGTGCCGGACACGGGTTTAGTACGCGACCAGTATGTCCTCTGGCTCCAATTCTGGGGCGAAGTGCTGACCGAGCCTGCGCTGCTGGGACCGTGTGAGGTCGTATCGGAACGGTGGCACGCGTACTTCCACCGGGTGGTGGCCGCAGGGGTGGACTCCGGGGAGTTTCATCCGGTCGCGGCGGCGGAAGAGGTGGGGGAGCGGCTCATCGCCATCGTCGACGGCTTTGGCTTCGAGACGGTGATCGGCTACCACTGGACCTCCCCCCAGCGCATGCGGACCATTTTGACGCGGTTCGCCTCCGAACAGCTGGGAGTGCCCATCACGATTCAGGGGCTGGTCCCGGAACCTCCACCGGAGGACGGCCCCAACCCCTGATGACCGGCGCTTGCGCGCCTGTAGCTTGCGGACTCTCAGCCACCGAAAGGATGGATACCTGTGTCTCTGCGCGACCTGGTGCGCTCAAACCTCCGTGACGCGGAGGCGTACGATCCGGGACCGACGTTGGCCGAACTGGCGGCGCGATACAATGTCCCCAACCTTGCCAAGCTCAATTGGAACGAGAATCTCTTCGGTCCGCTGCCGGGGGTGGAGGATGCGCTCGCCGCCGAAGCGGACCAGCTGTGGATGTATCCCGAGCAGGCGTATACCGCCTTTCGCTGCGCCATCGCTGACGCGGTGGGTGTGGAGCCGGAGATGGTGGTGCCCGGCCACGGCATACAGGCGTTGCTGCTCGCCGCCATGCAGGTGTTCTTGAATCCGGGGGACACGGTGGTCACAGCCCAGCCCACGTATGGGTTGTATGCTCAGGCGGTCCGCGCCGTCGATGGCCGCCTGATGCGTGTACCGGTCGACGACCGGCTGCAGCTGGATCTGGAGGGCATGGCCGCCGCCGCTCGAGAAACGCGTGCGAAGATGGTCATTGTCTGCGACCCCAACAATCCGACCGGACAGCTCATTGACCCGACGGACTGGGCGCTCTTCTTGAAGGCGATGCCCGACGGCTGCGTGGTGGTGGCGGACGAGGCCTACATCGACTTTTCGGAGCGGTCCCGGCGCGACCTTCGCATGGCCGACGTCAAGGCCGGTGCGCCGGTCGTCCTCCTTCGAAGCTTTTCCAAGCTGTACGGGCTGGCCGGTCTGCGCCTCGGCGTTGCCCTCGTGCATCCCCAGCTGGCCCCGTGCTTTGACACGGTCCAGGAGCCGTTCAATGTAAACCGGGCGGCGCTGGCAGCCGGACGGGCCACTCTGGCCGCCGCCGCCGCTGTCGAACGGCGGCGGAGAGAAGTGGTGGCGGCGCGCGGGCATCTGGAGGAGGCTCTGAGAGCCCGGGGTTTTCGGGTGTGGCCGTCAGCCGCGAACTTTGTCCTGACCGCGCTGACGCAGAGTGGGAACGGGGGTGCCACGCTGCTGGATGACGCCAGGTTCGTGGCGGAGTTGGTCCGACGGGGGTTTGTACCGCGGGCCGGGCATGAGTTTGGCATGAGGGGGCACCTCCGCATCACGGTCGCGCCGATTGACGTGATGGACGCTCTGGTCGCAGCCATGGAGGACGTCCGCCTCGCGCTGACAAACGCGCGAGGCTAGACGGGCACACCCGGGTACGCCAGATGCCGGATTGCACCGGCGATCAGGGGACGCGGCTGGCCGGTCGGCGTCATGTCCAGGAGACGACCATGCCGGCCGGCAGCGAGTCTGGCCGTGCCCAGGGAGCGGGGTGCTGTCCCCGACGCGTGTGTTGGGAAAGTGTAAAAAAGGAGACCACCCATCCCCATGAGTGACTTTGCGCCTCAGGACGCCGCATGGCTCCAGCGTCTTGCCGCCACGCTCCCATGGACGGCGGATCTCGATGTGGACGCCCTGGTGTTCGGCTTGCTGGAGAACTTCCGGAGCACGGATCCAGTGTTCCGCGACGACCTATCCTACAGTCTCATGGCTCGCGCCGTAGAGTCAGGCCGCCTGAGTCCCGCCGCCGCCCGGACCCTCATCCTGACGGCTGTTGACGACGATCACCTGTTTTACGGGATCGGCCCTCCGACTTCTCCGACCGTCTTCCAGCGCACCTTCTCGGTGCTTGTGGTCCCGCTGGTCCTGGAGGACCGTGCGGCCCGTGGCGCCCTCAGCCAGGATGACGTGCGGACCGTGCAGGATGCGGTGATTCGCTACACGTATGCGGAGCAGGATCGGCGGGGCTACGTGGACGGGCAGGGTTGGGCGCACAGTGCAGCCCATACCGCCGACGCCTTGGGAGCCCTGGGTCTTGACCCGGCGGTCACCGGCCTGGAGCCTGTCCTTCACGCCCTGCATCATCTGGCCACCCTGCCGGACGCGCTCACGTTTGGGGAAGACGATCGCATTGCGTGGGCGGTTTGCCGCCTTATCACGGCCGGGCGTGTCACTCCGGGCATGGTCCAGGGCTGGCTCGATCGGTTCCAGCGGCCGGCCAAAGACGTCGACACGCGCGTGGGCACCATTTCCGGCTCCAATGCCGAACACGTACTCCAAAGCCTGTACTTCCGCCTGCTGCAGGTGGATCGTGCCCACCCCTGGCTGGAACCGGTCTTTCATGCCGCGGTGCGCTTCGACCTCTTCCACCAGGCCGAACGGTAGAGCATCGCGAGCGCAGGGCCGCCGTGATAGGGCGGCTGGCGGAGGAAGCCACCGCCGGCCACCGCAGTCGTACTCCAGGGAGGTCGCTGCCTGGGTCGGCCGCAGCGATCCGGTCCGCGGCATCCCGCGTGGTGCGTCGCGTCGATGTGCCGTCCCAGGACGGCCAGCGGCACTCAGCTTCCGGCCGAAGATCCGGCGGCGTTCCGCATGCGATCCGCGTCCGGGTGGGCCAGAGCCTCCCGGGCGGCTCGGTACCCCGTTTCCGCGAGCGCTTTGTAGGCCGAGAAGTCCAGCAGTTTAAAGGTGCTCGTGTCCGGCCAGATCAGAATGTCGGGGTCGTCCGCCCCGGGGACATCGGCGGGCCTCACCGCACTCTTAACTTCCACGCTTCGCAGCAGAATGCTGGCGATGGACGGGACCTTCAGATTCGGGACCAATGGGTTGAGTCGGTGCCAGAGGATCCGCCATCCCGAAATGCCGGAGTCGAACTCGTAGTGGGCAAAGGGGTCCGTGGGCGGGCTGGCCTGCACCCCGATGACCTGGGCCCCGCCGGCGATCCGGCGCATCACGTCGACCGGAAAATTGTTCAGCGCCCCGCCATCCACCAGGACGTCCCCGTTGTGCAGCACGGGACTGAAGATGCCGGCAATCGCCATGCTGGCGCGCACCGCCTTCCAGAGCGGCCCGGTGCGGTGGATGACCACGTCGCCCTGGGTCAGATTGGCCGACACACAGAAGAAGGGGACCCAAAGGTCCTCAATTTGCGTGTCCTCGACCCACCGCTTAAGCAGATTGGTCACCTTTCCCGTCGTCATGAGTGACATGTACGGCAGGGTGTAGTCGAAGAGAGCGCGTGGGGAACCAAAAGTCTTGCCGAGCTCGAGGACGTCTTCAGGACGCCAGCCAAGGACAGTCAGGCCTCCCATGATGGCTCCTATGCTCGTTCCGCCAATCAGGTCAGGCACGATGCCGGCCTCCTCCAAGGCCTGCAGCGCCCCCACATGCACGAAGCCGCGCGCGCCGCCGCCACTCAGCACGGGGCCCACTGCGGTGCCGGTGAGGTGGCGGGCAAGCCGTGCGACGTCGGCGGTGTTGTCGCTGCGGACGTGGTAATGCCTCAACACCGTCCGCATCTTGAGCCAGGCTGCGGTACCCTGCGGGCGCCGGGTGCCGACGGGGTGCAAGAGCACCAGATCCGCCTCCGCCCCAGGGGGCAGGGCGGCCTCGATGGGCCGGGCCCGGAATCCGTACCTGCGGTGGCGACCAGCACTACCCGATCCGCCTGGCGAAGGCAGCGGACGGTCCACGGACTGGCCTCGGGGTCCGTCGCGTAGAGGATGAACCGATGCCGCGTTTCCTGCTCGCTGAGCCAGGCGCCGACCATGCCGTCCAGGTCGTCGCCCGGCCCCGCTGCGGAGGCTCCGGATGCAATCGAGTCGTCAAGCCCCCGCACGGTGAGATGAAGCGTGCGATCCTCACCGAGTTCCTGGCGGAGGCCGGACACGAGCCGGGCGATGTTGGTGTCACGGCTCAGGGGCACGAGGGCGAGGGTCAGAGCCGGCGCGCGCCGCTCCCGACCGCCGCTGATGGCTCGGGTCACGAACGCCCGCGCGAACTCCATGGCGCCACCGGGGTGCTTGTCCCCGAGCCGGTCCACCGCGGTCTTGCTAATGCGGACGAGCTCAGTGTCCCGAATAGCGCGCACCGTTGTGCGCCATGGTCCCCCGTCAGCACCGACATGTCACCCAGCACGTCGCCAGTCGCGTACTCCCGCCGCACCGCACCGCCAGTCGGCTCGACCGCGCGCAGGCGCCCGCTCGACACCACATAAACAGCCTCCATGGACTCGCCCTGACGGACGACATCGCTTCCGCCCGGCGCGAATACCCAGTCGGCAGCGGTGGCCAGCAATTCTGTGGTCGTATTGGCCACATCCGGGGGCGGACCGGAAGCATCCACCCGCTCGAGGAGCCCATCCAGCGACTCCCCGTATTCTTGACGGTAGGCATCTTGCACGGCGAGCGAATCCAAGGCAAGCGCATCTCGAATCTTCGGCACGGGTGTTCCGCCCAGGGAGTACTTCTGCCCGAGTGCTCGCGCAACCGCCGCCCGCAGGGTTGGGCTCTCGGGCACGAGCCGGCCCCATTCCGGCGCGTACCGCTCAAGCTCGTGCACGGTGACGTGCGGGCGCGAAACGTCACGCAGGGCAAAGTCCTCCAGCAGATCGCGCGCCTTCCACTCCGGCTCGGCAGACCCGAGCAGCACCTGGCATGCCCACGTGGCCTGCTCCCGGCGGTATGCCGCCTGCCCCTCGATGAAATAGAGGAGGCGATGCGCGCGGCGGCCGAGAAAGCCGCCAACGGCACCGCGGCGAAAAAGATCGCCGGCCAATTCGTCCTCAGGCCCGGCTGTCGCTCCCATCCACGTCACTCCCGTCGGCTGCCTCTGGGTCAGGCAGTG
>JBMFXK010000012.1:0-16571 GCA_049964315.1 Clostridia bacterium
CTCATATCGCGCGCACCACCGCGGCCATGCAGGGGGCGACCGTGGACATCGCCTACAATCGCGGGCTGGGCGCTGTCATCAACGATGCCCCGGTGATCGAAACATGGCAAAGCGCCGTCGACGGCGTGGCCACGATTGACGCCAGCGGGCCTTACATGGGATCGGAAGACTTTGCCGACTACCTGCACGAGGTGCCCGGCGCCTTCATCTTTCTCGGCGGACGGCCCGACGACGGGGAGCAGTTTCCGCATCACTCCCCGCACTTTCGGGTGAGCGAACGCTGCCTGCCGATCGGGGTGGAAGTTATGACACGGGGCGCGCGGGCGCTGCTGGAGCATCCCGAAGCACTGCGCAAGAGCTAGGGGGCGGGTACAGCAAAAGCCGCGCCGGACGTCCGGCGCGGCTTTTTACTGCCGCTTAGGGTGCCGACGTGGTCCAGTAGTTGTACTGGAAGTAGCCGGGGGTCGCCTGGTAGGTGGACTCCACCCCGTGCACCCACGGCGCGGTGGCCATGATGGGGGTGGGGTTGCCGACGCCGGCAAACTCCGGCAGGAAGATCACCGGCGCTTGCTGGGCCACCTGCTGCTGCAGCACATACATGCGCTGGCGCGTCTGGCTCACCGTGCCCGGGCCATATGCGGCTGCGAAGGTCTTGTCCAGGGAGGGGTCGCAGAATCCGATCCAGTTGTCGATCCCGCCCGCCTGGGGGCACTCGAACAGCTCGCCGCCCACCGGGAACGGGTCGGCGGCGCCAAAGTACCAGCCCGCCCCATACCACTGCATGGACCACTTGGGGCCGGTCGGACCGAGGGCAGCCACCTGGTTGAACGGTTCGCCGACCAGGGTGACGTCAAAGCCCTCGCGCGCCCAGTCCGCCTTCAAGAGCTGGACGATAGCCAGGTCGGTGGCATCGCCGGATTCGTAGTCGAGCGTGAGGTCCAGCTTCTGGCCGCCTTTGCTCAAGACCCCGTTCTGCAGGGTCCAGCCGTGGGCCTCCATGAGTCTGAGGCCCTTGGCCGGGTTGTATCCGATGCCCTTGACGTGTGGGTCGTACCAGAGGCTCGGCGGCTCGGCCGGCACACTGCTGTACATGGGGACGGCCGCCCCGTGATACAACTCCTTGGCGATGAGGGGCTCGTTCACGCCCATCTGCAGTGCCTGGCGGACGTACCGGGACTGGAACAGCGTCCCCACCGGAGATTGCCCGGGATTCTCGTCCAGGGCGATGAAGTTGACGCTCTCCGCGTACGGATACGTCCGGACGTGGTACTTCGTCAGCTGGGACTTCTGGGTCAGGTACTCCGCTGGCAGCGCCGCCATGGCAAACGTGCCCTTCTTGAGGCCCAGGTAGACGCCGGAGTCGGATGCCTCGTAGTCGAAGACGATGGTCTTGATGGCGGCCTTGTGCCCCGAAAATTTCGGATTGGCCGTCATCACCCAGTACTCTTGGTTCACGAACTTGGTCACGTGGTATGGCCCGTCCACCACCCGGAACTGGGACGCCGTGGGGCGGTTGCCGAGACCGTAGAGCCATTGCAGTTCCTTCGTCATGTTGCTCGAATGGCGCCAGATCGAGACCGGCACGGGCGTCAGCTTGATGAGTCCGTTGACCTCAAATCCAAGCGGGTTCTGCGGCGTGGTGGTGGTCACCACCAGGGTGTGCGGACCCGCGGCGGTGACGCTCTTCCAGCCCCCGGGGATGCCGGCGATGCCGGCAAACCCGTTGAGCCAGGGTCCGTTCGGATTGGATGAGGCCTTGATCAGCTGCCAGTCGTAAACCAGGTCGGCGGCGGTGACGGGCTGGCCGTTCGACCATTGCCAGGGTCGCAGCGTGACCGTGAACGTGGTGTCGTTGTGCGACACCGTCACGCTCTCGCCGAGCGATTCGGCGAAGTTGAGGCTGCCGTTGTTATTTATCTGGAACAGGGAGGGGTACATCATCTCGATGTACGGCAGGTTGGACGTGGAGTAGTCCTGCCCCGGGATGACCGGAAACCACCAGTTGGGCTCGGTCTGGATGCCGCCCACCAGGGTGATGGTGGTGGGACCAGCCCCCGTGGACGCGGGGGCGCTGCCGCAGCCGGCCAGGCCCAGCAGCGCGGCACCGGCCGCGACCGCTATCAGAGAGCGGCGGCGGCCGCGTGCAGCGCGCATCCATCCGATGGCCCAGGCAAGCTGATCTCGAAGTGTCCGCATCATCAGACTGACCTCC
The DNA here is from genome assembly GCA_049964315.1 of Clostridia bacterium. Classification (GTDB taxonomy): domain Bacteria; phylum Bacillota; class Sulfobacillia; order Sulfobacillales; family JAIMBI01; genus JAKATP01. Next base: position 2,213 of record JBMFXK010000012.1, read on the forward strand.
CCTATGCAGATGTGGGCCAGACAGACCACCGCCTGACCTTCCTGAAACGCGTATCGGAACGATGGATGGCACAGACGACACAGACGGGACGGATCGAAAGGATGGTTCGGTCAGACGGATCTTCGGATGGACGGATCTTCGGATGGACGGATCTTCGGATGGACGGATGGACGGATGGACGGGTGGACTGGGCGTGGATTGGTGGACCGCCGGACCGCCGGATGGAATGGATGCGATCTATTGGCCGATGATAGCACGGACAGGACAATCTGAAGAGAAGCTGAAGACAAAGTGTCGCGTTGTTTCTGCGCGGCCCGCCTGGTTGCTCGACCGGCGGACGCCCGGAGCGGCCGGATCCCCTCCCGGGCTACGGGGGAGGGGGAACCAGATGAGGGCTCGGTCCGGTGGGAAAGCCGGTGCGGGTCTCGGCCAGAAACTGGCCGGCTCCTGCCTTCACGGTGCGGGCGCCGTCGTCGCCGACGGCAATCAGCCCGAAGTGGGGCCGGTAGCCTTCGGCCCATTCGAAGTTGTCGAGCCCTGACCAGTAAAAGTATCCGCGCACATCGGCTCCCGCCTGAGCGGCCCGGCGCAACGCGTCGACGTGTCCGGCGATGTACCGGGACCGCTCCTCCTCGTCATCGGTGGCGATGCCGTTCTCGGTGACGAGGATGGGGAGGGCAAACCGACGCGCAGCCCAGCCAACCAGGTCGTACAGGCCGTCGGGGTCCACCTCCCAGCCCATCTGGGTGAGCGGGCGCCCGGGCCGGCTGGAGAAGGGGTTCAGGGGCCGCCGCCAGGTTGCCCAGCGACAGCTGTAGTAATTGAGCCCGATGTAATCCTGGCTTCCCTGGCACTGCTCCACCGCCCACGCGTTGAAGGTCCGGTGGAGAAAGCGGGCCAGGGCCTGGTGCGCGGGGGTCCCCAGCAAGGGGCGGAATCTCACCATATGGTGTGCCAGACCGACCAGGGCATCCGGGCGCAGGGCCTTGATGGCGCGGTAGGCGCGCCGGTGTATCTGCAGTTCCCGGTCCAGCACCCGCAGTCCAACCCGGATGCTTCTGCCGCCGGGGGGCCACACGCCCTCCTCGTATCCCATCAGCGGGTGAACGGTGGGTTCGTTGATGGTGCACCACAGGCGAACGGCGGAAAAGCGCCGCACGGCCCGATCCACGAACCGCAGGAAGGCGTCTTCCATGCCGGACCAGAGCCACCCGCCGGCGTCTGCCACCCAGAGTGGGAGGGTGAAGTGGGAGAGGGTGACAAGGGGCTCGAGCCCGGCATCGCGCGAGGTGTCCAGCATCTCGGCGTAGTGGTCGAACGCCGCCTCGTCCCACGTCCCGGGGTTCGGCTCCAGCCGGCTCCACTCCAGGGAGATCCGGGAGGCATTGGCGCCGACGTCCCGGTACAGGGCGACGTCCTCGCGAAAGTGGTTCCAATGATCGATGCGATTCCCGGAGGGCTCGGCGGTCTTTCCGGCCGCTTCCCAGCGGGTCCAGTCGTTTCCGGGCTGGTGGCCCTCCACCTGATGTGAGGAAGAGGCGACGCCCCATAGGAACGGGGCCAGGGTGCCGGGCCAAGTGCTCACGCGGGTTGTCCCGGCACGCGCAGGCGCAGAGCGCCGGGAACCACCTCAATGGTGACAGGCAGCTCCCCGACCAGCTCGCCGTCCGCATGGACGTGATATCCCGGCGGACCTTCCACCCGCAGCCGGGTGGCCAGGAAGGTCTCCACCGCCGGATGGTGGACATGGGAGCCAGAGTAGGCGCGCGCGAGCAGCGGGAGGATCCTGAGCCGCGACAGCCCGCCCACCCACACCACGTCCAGCTGGCCGTCAAACGGTGTCGCGCGCGGGCAGATCTTGATGCCGCCGGCGTAACGGCCCGTGTTGCCGCAGGCCAGCAGCAGGGTGGAGCGGCTGCGCGCCTCGCCGTCGAGGGAGACCGACAGCGGCTTGCACTCATAGCGGGACAGCATCTTCAAAATGGCCCCCAGATAGGCAAGCTGGCCGTTTCCCGCCTTCGGGCGCTCGTTGATGTAGGCGGCCACTTCCGCGTCAAATCCGGCCCCTACGACCGTGAGGAAGAACTCCTCGTTGACCTTTCCCACGTCGATGGGCCGCGCCGGGGTGTCCAGCGCCGCCCGCAGCGCGGCCTGCGGATCCTTGGGAATACCCAGAAAGCCTGCAAAGTCATTGCCCGACCCGGCCGGAATGAGAGCCATCTCGGCCAGGCCGTCCGGGAGCAGCCCATTGGCCACCTCATGATGGGTGCCGTCGCCCCCCACCGAGATCACCAGCTGATCGGCCCGATCTTTCACCGCCGCGCTGAGTTCCCGGGCGTGACCCGGCGCGCGCGTGGCCACGACCTCAAGATCCGGGATCTGGGCCAGCTCGTGCGACAGCCGGTCGACGAGCGTGCGCGCCCGGCCGCCGCCGGCGGTGGGGTTGTAGATAAGGCGGGTCGCCACTATCCGGCCGCCAGTTCCCGGCAGACGCGGATTTCGTCCGCATACTGGTTCTCGTCGTCCACCGGTGTCTCGAGAAACATGGGCACCGTCTGCAGCGCAGGCGTCATCAGGAGCCGGCGCATGCCGTCCCGACCCATGAACCCTTGCCCGATGGGGGCGTGGCGGTCCGCGCGGTGGCCGAACTCCACCTTGGAGTCATTCAGGTGCACGGCCTTCAGCCGCTCCATGAAGGCGGGAAAGTGGAAGCCTACGAACGCTTCTGGATCTTCGGTGTTGAGGATGCCGGCAGCAAACGCATGCTGGGTGTCGAGGCAGAAGCCCAGGCGGTCGGGCGGGGCGATCCCCTCCACCAGCTCCAGCAGCTGCTCCACGGTGTAGCCCAGTTCGGATCCCTGACCGGCCGTGTTCTCAAGCAGCAGCGGGATGGCCGGCGCCTCTTCCAGAGCCGTCTCCAGGCTCTCGCGCATGCGCGCGATGCCGGCGTCGACCCCGGTGTTCATGTGCTTGCCGCAGTGGACGACAACGCCCAGGCTGCCCCGGGCATGCCCGACCACGAGGTCCCAGCGGAGCGCCTCGATGGAGGCGCGGCGCATCTCGTCGTCCGGTGACGACAGGTTGATGAGGTAGGGCGCGTGGCCGATCGACACGAGCCCCAGTTCCTGCTGACGGAGCTTACCCGCCTGGGCGTCTTTTTCGTCCAGTTTCTTGCTGAAGCGGAGCATGCGGGGACTCTTGGTGAAGTACTGGAGCCCGTCGGCCTGAAGCGCGTGGGCCTTGTCCACCGCCGCCAGAAAACCCCGGGCCACGCTGATGTGGCAGCCGATCTGCACCGGTCACTCTCCTCGCCGACCCGGTTAAACGTGTCGTCCCTATCATCTGTGCCCGGCTTAAGATTCGTCAAGCAAGCGGCACCAGCCTGAGGACCCACTCATCCTTCCCCCAGCAGGCGGAGCGCGTTGTCATGGAAGATGAGGCGCTGCTCCTCCTCGGTGAAGCCGAGGGCCCTGACGTTTGCAACCGCCTCCGCCGGGTCATGGAGGGGATAGTCGCTCCCAAACAGCACACGGTCCGCCCCCACCTTGCGCAGCACCCAGACAAACTGGTCCGCAAAGGGGCTTCGGGCAAACAGCGAGCCCATTGCGGAGATGTCGATGTAGACCCGCCGCTGCCACCACGAGTAGCGGGCTAGGACGTCGTACACGGCCAGCTCGGGAAAGCGCGGCCCGTGCGCGTGAGCCAGGATGAGGTGCGCCTGCGGCACTTTCATCGCCAGCTGGATGAACTTGCCGGGCTGGTTGGCATCCCAAGGGGCGTAAGCGTCAAACAACACCGGGAGATCGAGGGCGGCCGCCTTCTCGACCACGGTGGCCACCGCGGCGTCGGCGACATCAAACTGCTGCGTGTTGGGATGCAGTTTGATGAAGCGGGCGCCGGCGGCCTTCACCCGCTCCAGTTCCTCCAGCGCCGGCTCCCCGTCGCGGGGGTGTACCGAGCACACGGGAAAGAAGAACCCGGCGGAATGCCTGGCAAGCTCGATGGCCGCGTCGTTCAAGGTCTGCGTCAGGGCCAGATCACCCTCCGGCGCCATCACCAGAGCCGCCGCCCGCACGATGCCGGCCGGTTGTGCCCGCGACCGGTAGTGCTCCGCTGTGTGTTCGAACTCCACCATCTGCTGACGGGGATGGAGCAGCGGGTGCGTATGGGTATCGACAATCGGGATTGCTGAGATCGCGCTGTCGCTCACGCCAGTCCCCTTTCTGCCTGTCCGCAGCGGTTTTGGTCACGGGGACGCCGCGGACTCTGTCGTCATCGCTCTGCCACCTGGCGGAGAATACGGCGTCGGCAGTCAAAGCCCCTCCGCCGGTCATGATGGTACTGTGACGACAAGCGCTGGGCGTTTCCCGCCTGAGGGAGGTGTCGCGGATAGAATTCCGGATGGGCGCCCCTGATGACCTGCCCGCGATTGCGCGGCTTGCCGACCAGGCGTTTGACCGCACGTCTCCTCGGATCGGGATGGCGGCGTGCTTTCCCCATCTGTTCCATCCCGACAACGCGCACCACTGGGCCGTGGCCGTTGACGGCATCATCATGGTTGGCATCGCGGGCTCCATGGTCTGGAACACGGAGCTGGCTGGAGCCGCGGTGCGGGTGGCGAGTCTCGGATCGGTCGCGACGGCTGAAGGGCAACGCCGACGCGGGATCGCATCCCGGCTTCTCCAACTGGCCGAGTCGTCTCTCAACCGGGAGGGCGCGCGCCTCATGCTCATCTCGGGCGATCGGCCTCTCTATCGGCGTTTTGGGGCGCGGCCGGTCGGCCGCGTGGACTGGTACCGCGTGCCGCCGGGTCTGGCGGTGCCCGGCACCTTTGAAGTCCGGGACATCGATCCGGCCGCCGACGCGGCAGCGGTGGCGCGCCTGTCTGACTCGCGCACCGTGCGGTTTGAGAGGTCCCTCTCCCTGCTGCAGATCCTCCTTGCCGTCCAGCCGCTCACGCGGGTGGAAGACGGCAGTCCGGTCACCCGGCTCGTGTTCTCGGGTGGGACAGCGGTGAGCTACGTCTGCGTGAGTCACCACCCCCAAAACAGCCGGAAGCCAAGCGTGGTGGTCGAGTGGGCCGGCAGTGCGGCCGGCATGCTGTGGGCTCTTGCGAGCCTGGCCGACCGCTCCCACAGCGGTGTGATGGTGCCGGTCCTGCCGGAGGACGATGCCCTCCGGTGGTGCCTGGGTGCGCTCTCACCCACGTCCAGCCTCCCGTATCCCGGGCTGGCCAAGGTCCTGGACGGCGAAGGTCTCGCCGCCGACTTTGCCGAATGCTGGCGGGCGCGCGCCGGGACGGCTCCGACGGTCCATCCCGTCGATGGCGGACGCTATCGCATCGCGTTCAGGGCGATGGAATGGGTGGTGGACCCGCCGACTCTGACGGCCTGGATATTCGGGCATGACGTGAATGACCGTCCGGAGGCGCTGAGCGAGATCTGGCCGAGCCCGGGACCATGGCCCGAAGGCTTGAATTTCATCTAGGACTGGGGCGCTGGACCGCGGCACTGCGGTGGCAGGCGGTACCCACCCCTATACACCCGGATCGAACGGGAGGAACATCGGCATGACCGAGTCGGCGGCAGCCGCCCCGTATGAGATCATCCAGACTTACTACGATAGCCTGACCGGCGGTGCGGCCGCCCTTGAGCCGGATCGCCTCCGCGCCATCCTCTCCCCGGACCTCGTATTCGAGGGGCCGGTCGGCGGGCGGCGGGTGGGTGCCGAAGGCTTTATCCGCGGCGTCTTGGGATTCATCGACACCGCGCGGCGGCTGACCATGATCCACACGCTGTTTGCGGCCAATGCGGCGGCCGCTCTGTACGATGCCGAGATGCCGGGCGGTGTGGTGCGCTTCGCCGAGTTCTTCGAGCTGGCCGACGGCCGCACTCATTCCCTGCGCCTGCTGTATGACGCATCCGAGTATCAGGCGCGCGGCGGTCGGTGAACGGCGCCTCCTACGCGTGCTGCCGCGAATGTGCCACGGCATGGCCGCAGTCCTTATATTGACGGCGCTATAATTTATATTGAATCTGGTATAAATAGCTATGACACCTGTATTCCCCATTGACGTGCTGCCGCTCCCACCGGAAGACCTCGTGGGGCGGGACGCCATTACGGAAGATCTGATCCACCGGCTGCTGGGCGGGCAGAGTGTGCTGATTCCCGGCCCCCGCCGCACGGGCAAGAGCGCGGTCGCCTCCGAGGTGCAGCGGCGGCTTTCTGAGCGCAGGCTGGCGCTGACGGCGACTGTCGACCTGTTTGAGTGCGGCGACGTGCGGGAGCTGGCCCGCAAGCTCACCACCGCCGTGCTGGCCACCGTGGACCCGCGGTGGCGGCGCCTGCAGGTGCGCAGCGACCGGGCGCTGGCCGAGGGTCTGCGCAACGCCGAGGTGAGCCTGGGCGTGCTGGGAGTCGACCTCCTGCGCTGGGTCTACCGGGTCGAGAAACTGGAAACGGCCGAGCTGCTTGATCGGGCGCTGACCCTTCCAGAAGAGCTGGCGCAACGACTGCGGCAGCCGCTTGTCATCGTGCTGGACGAGTTTCAGGAGCTCCGGGCGCTCGATCCCTCCTTCGGGACCCTGAAGCGCATGCGCGCTCACTGGCAGCGCCAGCAGCACACGGCGCTCCTGTTCCTCGGCAGCCAGGGCTCTCTCATCCGCGACCTGTTTACGGCCGCCAAGATGCCGCTCTATCGGTTTGCGGACCTGGTGGCGCTGCCGCCCATCGCCAGCGAGGCGTGGGAGACGTACATGCATGCGAAGTTCCAAGAGGCGGGCTGGGCCATCGAGCCGCATGCGGCCCGTGAGCTCATAGCCCGCACCGGGGGCCATCCCTTCGACTCCATGAAGGTGCTGCAGGCCGTGGTGCGCCGGGGCGAGCGCGGCGGCACGAGCGTGGTGGACCGCGACCTCGCGCTGTTGGGCTACATGGACGCCGCCCGGGACCTGGCCCGCTACTTCGAAGCGGAAGTGAAGGCGCTGGACGTGCCGCTGGCCCGCGCCATGCTGGTGCGCCTGGCCAGCGGCCAGGGGGTGTACGTGCCCGGGGTGGGGCCGTCCCAGAATCGTCGGACAGCCGACGCGCTGGTGGCCCAAGGGGTGCTGGAGCGTCCGGCTCCCCGCCATTACCGTTTTGTCGAGCCCATGCTGGCGGAGTTTCTGGCCGGGGAAGCGCCGCTCTAGCGCTGCCGGTTTCTGGACTCGGCAGGACTCGACCGAACACGAACTGAACATGAGTGTGAAAGCGAACGGTGGACTGCGCGCGTTTTGAAGGAGGCATACATGGAGAGGGCAAGCGGCGAAGCCAAATACTGGACCTACGATGCCATGTGGGAGCAGCTTCGGGCCTGGGAGCAGGAATATCCCGACCTCATTCAGGTGCAGGTGGCGGCCAAGAGCCGACAGGGGCGGGACCTCGCCCTATGCATCCTGACCGATCGCCGCACCGGGGCTCCGGAAACCAAGCCGGGAAGCTTTGTCGACGCCAACATTCACGCCGGCGAGGTGACGGGCAACGCCGTCGCCATGTATTGGATGGGCAGCGTCCTGGCATCGGCGGCCTCCCCGGACAGCGAGGGGGCACGGCTTCTGGACGAGCACACCCTTTACGTGATTCCCCGCATCTCCATCGACGGTGCCGAGGCTTATCTGACGACGCCGATGCGGCTTCGCTCCAGCCCTCATCTCTACCCGGAAACGGAGCCGCGCTCCGGGTGGGTTCCGGATGACGTGAACGGGGACGGCCTCATCCTCACCATCCGCCAGCAAAGCGCGGACGGCGGCTTCAAGCGGGATGCCGAAGATCCCCGGCTGATGGTGCCGCGCGCTCCCGACGACGGGCCCGCCGCCGGTCCCTTCTACCATCTCTACGTCGAAGGCCGCATGGACCGTCGGCACGATGCGGCCCCGCGCCCGGTGGGATCCGACTTCAAGGGCAGCCGGCGGATGGGGATGGACTTCAACCGCAACTTTCCCATCCGCTGGGCGGGTGAGGACGGCCAGGCCGGGGCCGGGCCGTATCCCCTGTCGGAGCCGGAAACCCGCGCGATCGCGGACAGCATCCTCGCGCACCGGAACATTGCCACCTACGTCGCGCTCCATACGTCCGGCGGCGTCATCCTGCGCCAGCCCTCGGTGGGCGATGACACGAAGCTCGGCCTGGAGGATCTCGGCTACTATCGCCGCACCGGGGAGATGGGGGAGCGCCGCTCCGGCTATTTCTGCCACTCTAACTGGGCCTCCTTTGCGAGCGGCTGGGAGAAGACCGTGCTCATGCCGGGCGCAGCCGACGACTGGGTGTACGAGACGCAGGGCATCCTGGGCTTCACGCTCGAGATCTGGGACCTGGCCCGTCATGCTGGTGCGCGCGGATACGCGGAATACGGCCGCCGCCACCTGATGGGGCTGTCGGCCGCGGAACGGGCCGAAGACAGCCGCAAGATTCTTGCCTGGGCGACCAGCACGCTGGGCCGCGACGCTTTCCACGAATGGACGCCGTACGAGCATCCCGACCTGGGCCCCGTGGAAATCGGCGGCCTCGAACCCAAGTACCTGACCCAGAACCCCCCCTTGAGCCTCCTCGGCGAGGAATGTGCCAAAGTGGCGAGCTTCCTGTCCGGGCTGGCCCTCTCCGCGCCGAAATTGACGTGCGGCGGCTACATTGTGGAGGAACTCGCGGCGGAGACCTACCGGATCGCGGTCGAAACGGTGAACACCGGGTTCCTGCCCACCTCGGCGACGGCCAGGGGCCGAAATCTTCAAAGTGTCGAGCCCGTGCGGGCGCGCATCACCGGCGCCCGCCTCATGGCGGGGACGAGCCCGACCGTGCTGGGGCATCTCGACGGCTACGGCGGGGCCGCCGAGGGATCGAGTGCCGGGCAGCACGCCGTGGCCGAGTGGGTGGTGGAAGGCCGCGCCGGCTCTACCGTGACGGTTACCTTCGAGGGCGGCCGCGCGGGCCAGGCCAGCGTCGATATCGTGCTGGAACCGGTATCCGTGGGCCGTATCGCCGGTTCTCCGTGACGGGGATTCGGTGCACAATCAGGACCGAGAGGTGCATTCATGAGTAACAGCCAGCTTCTGGAGCCGAACGGTGCTGCCCCGGCCGCGGTCCCTGCGGCCGATGACCTGATGGCGGCCACCGGCTCCGGCCGGGTGGTCACGCTCCACGACGGCCGCCGGGCCTGGTGGCGCCCGGACGATGCGGCCTGGGGCGCGACGCTGGCCGGGCGCGCGCTGACCAATCTCGGGGTGGGGAGTCACGACCGCATCCTGGTCGCGCTGGCCGACAGCCTGCATCGGGAAGCGTTTCTCAGCGGGGTGGAACTCATCGGAGCGCAGGGAGCCCCGGACAGTGCGGGCATGCCCGACGCCTGGGCCACCGTGCTGGTGACGGAGCCGTTCCGCGCGTTCGAGCAGGCCAGACGTCCGTATGCCCGGGTCATCCTCGCGCACGGACCGGAGACCGGGAAGGCCGCCATGGAGTGGTACCAGGCCCGGCTTCCGCACGACACGCTGGTGGGAGAACTGTGGCTCTACCCGGAACTGCCGGGGCCTATCGCGCTGCGCTGCACCGCGGGTCGGTTCCATGTCACGACCGACGGTCTCACGGCGGCGTTTGCGACGGAAGCGCCGGTGACCCAGGTGGTCGTGACACGCGAGGGCATGGCCGGGTTCCAGAACGGCCGGCTGCTGTCCCTCGACTGGGTCACGCCCAGCTCCTGTGAATGCGGCTCCGAGGGGCTGACGTTTGGAGAAGTGGTCGACCGGGGCCGCCCCCTGGTGTCCCGCGGTCGCCGCATGCTGCGGCGCGACATCATCGACACGCTGTTTCGTGTGCCCGGATTTGGGGGATTTGCCACCGTCGACCTCCGTTACGACCTGGGTCTCGGCCGGGACTACCTGCAGGCTTCGGCCGCGGCGCTCCCGGGGTGGGATGCCCGCAAGCTGGCCGAATCGGTGGAGTACGCGCTCTCACTCCGGTTCGACATCCCGGCGCGCGCCGAAGGTCTCGAGCACGCGTCCGTGATCGGGGTGACAGCCGAAGACCGGCGGGGCGGACCTCAGGAGTAGCATCGCGCGCGTCCGCACGTAGACTCCTGATATGGGTTCACATTACTGGCGGCCCGGCGACAGCGCGGGCCGCCTTTGGACACGGACGGTCGTGGCGAGCTTTCGAGTGCGCCAGCGGCCGGTGGAGAGCCCGGCGCGCGTGTCGGACCGCTGGCGCCGGCGCCTCGACGCGGAGTTGATGCTGCAAGCCGTCTCCGGACCGGTGGGCACGGTGCTGGGACCGCCCGTGCTGTTCTCCATCCTCTTGGGGTGGACGGCCGATCTGGGCCGCTGCTACGGGTTCGATCCGGGTCGGGAGGACCATCGCCTGCTGCTGCGCGACACCCTCGGGCATGCGCTCTGGCGGCGCTGGCGCGCCTACCGGGGAGCGCAGCCGGGGCCGCTCGGCATGGGCATCAAGGCGGCGCGGGCACTGTTACTGGGCCAGGATGCCGGCTGGGTGGCCCACGTCATGACGGACGTGGACCAGATGCTGCAGGGCCTGGATCCGGTCCCACACCCACCTCGTCAGGACTGAGGCGCGCCGAAAGCGCGCTCCAGGACTGTACGCGGAATGAGGGCCTGGATGAAGCGGCCCTCGCCGATGAGACCGGCGTCGTTGTAAGCGGCGACCCGGGTCAAAAGCTTCGTGCCGTGCCGTCCTTCCCACTCGGCGATGGCCCAGAAGCGCGACCCCACCCGGGTCGGGCGCAGGTGCACCACGTCGATAGCGTGGCCGACGGCGTCCTCCTCCGGCTCCAGGTACGGCAGGATGAGACGGCGGCCGGCCCACTCCATCCACTCGATCATGCGCGCAGTGGCCAGGACCGGGTGCACGGCGCGTCCACCGAGGGTGGCCACCATCTCCTCCGTCACCACCGCGTCGACCCGGGACCTGGCTCCGGCCATGAGACCTTCTCGCACGTCGTCTCCCCTTGATGGGCGAATAGTCGTGGCTCTATCTTCACCGCTCGCGCCGGCCCTCGCAATCGCCGGAAAGCCATGCGGGCGGAGTCGGCCCCGGGAGCCCGAACCTGTCGACGGCCATGCCCCGGGTGTCAGGCCGGCGGTGGCCGTACGGCAGAGGAGAATGGTGCCACGGACGCGCAAGTGCCCACCTGCTGCGGAAACGGGAGTGAACGACAGACTGGCCGTCGTGGCGCCGCGGCATTCCGATGATTCCCATGAAGTCAACGTGGGCTGTTAAACCCGGACGTGGCCCCGGCCCATTTTGGATCGTCCAGCGACGGGAATCCCCGCAGCGGTCCGCCGGTGGCTCGCTTGCACCGCGCATCCCAGCGCGATCACATCCAGAGCTGCCCCTACGAGCTGAAGGGACAAGACGCTACTGACCACCAGCCCAGCCGAGAGCACCACGAGAACGAACGCGGCCTGACGCCAGCGGGCGGAGATCATGAGCTGGGCAGATGGCTCCACGCCCCACCGGCCCAGGATACGCTCGCCCATGTGCCGGAACCGAAACGAAAGCGGAACCTGAAACCCTGGGAGTCGCGCCAGCACCCGTTCCCACACGCCGGATACCTCAAAGGCCCGCATCACTGCCTCATGCAGCGGTTCGCCAGACGGTGTCTTCGTCATTTATCCCTCACCCGTGGTAGATGGCGTCGGCTCCACGTCGAGCTGAGGCGGGAGCATGGAGCCCTGCCCGGCTGACGCACCGCCGGTCGGATCCGTCCCGGAGAGGATCAGGGAGGAGAACCCGGAAGCCCAGCTCGACAGGCCCAGCACACCCAAACCCACGGCGATCCAGCCGATCGGGTCATGCGCCGACGTGGTGAGCGCTCCAATGCCCGTACCCAGTACGCCGCTCACGAACGACAACACATCTGTCACCCCGACCCCGGCGCGTTCGACAACGAAATTGTAGGGCAGCTTCAGGTATGCGAACAAATCCGGAACATAGGTCGACACGTTTTCGGTGGTCACTGCGAAATCGGCCAGATCCGCCAGCTCACCAACACCCGTTACGAGGGACATCGCGCCCAAGACCAGAGCAAGGTTTTGCCAGCTGAATATCTGAGCCCACAGCGGGGGATGTGACTTGAAGTACGGGTGCATGGCCAGCTGGGGCGCCATTACCAGCGGAAACACGGGGCGTGACCCGCTGGAGACGGTCGTGGGATACCAGGAGCCGACTGCCACGCAGGTCGAGATGGTCGGACACGAAATCGAAGCGAGTGACGGACTATACGCGCTGTCGGGTCCCTGGCCCGCGATGCCCCACTTCCATCCTGGTGACGCCGGGATCGTTTCAAGGACTTGCGTCGCCGTCTCCACGACATCATTGTTGGTCAAAAACTCCTTGCCCGCCAAGGAAAAGCACCGGCCCAGGGCCGGGCACGACACACTGCCTCCCGGCCAGCCGACCGCACCCACGGAAACGACATTGGGGTACCAGTGAATCCCATCGGACGTGCTCGCGGCCGCAGGCCACAAGGGCCAAGTGACATCGCAGGAGTTGGTGGTGACACCGGGAGCGCAGCCCACCCCCGACAACCCCCCGAACATCAGCGGCCCGTCCACCGTTGGAAGCCACGGTTGTTCGTGCGCCTTCTCCTTCCCGCCGAATCCGTCCGGCCCGGCTACTTGATCCCCATGCCACTGGCGCCCCCCATCGCTGGTAGCCTCGATGAGGGCATCAGTGCCGGCCTGGATTTCACCTGGGGTGGCCAAGACTCCCTTCGCGCGTCCGACCGCCAGACAACTCGTCGCATTCGCACAGGAGATCGACGCAAAGCCCGCGCCGAGCTCTTGCAATTGGCCCAACCGTGCCTGTGCTCCCGCCAAGGTGATGCGGTCAATGAGGCCCGACCCCGGCGTCAAGGAACCGACGGCGATGCAGTAGCCGGTGCTGGGGCAGGCAACCGATGAGAAACCTCCCTCGACGGCAGGCAAGAAGGTCGACACGTGCCAAACGGCGCCCGCGTTCGTCATATACAGCACCGCGGGCACGGTGCCCTGAGACGCCAGCGGCTCACTTCCGACCAGAACACACGCGTCGACCGTGGGACACGCCATCGCGGTGACCGACAGGGGAATGGCCTCGCGCACCACGTCCATCCGGAGCGGGTTGATGCTTTCAAGAGCCGCCACGAAGGTTCCCCGCTCAATCAGTGCCGGGTGCGAGGGTGACGTGCTGGACTGCGATACAGGGGCCTCCCCGGTGTTATTCGAAACTGGGGATGCCGTACCCGCCGGCGGCGGGTTGCTCGAGGTGCCAGCCACCCAGCACGTGGGACCGACCGTACACGACACCGCTTCCAGCGCGGTACCCTCATACTGGAGTGGGGATCCCGACGTGTTCCACGCCCGCGGCAGGACAACCACCATCGCGGTGGCCGATCCCGCGGGCCGCGGCGTGGTGCGCGAACGCTCCGACGGCCCGATGGCTTCCAGGGTGACGGTAACCGGCGTGGCAAAAGAGGGCCCCCGGGTGATCGGCGTTCCCCCGACGGCGTTGATAAGCGTCGCCGAGATTCGACCCCTAGGCACGCACGTCACTGTTTTGGCTAACCTCAAACCGGGCGGCAGTCCTGCTGCACGCCAACGGTAACACCCGAAGATTCCCTGCCCGGCCGCCGTAATGCGCTGCTGAAGAGGAATCCCTGCTGGCAGCTGGGAAGGCAGCGGCAGCGAGATGGACAAGTCGGTGGGCTGAGCGGAGGGCCCCTTGGCGAGAGCCGGGGATCGCACGCCAAGCACCAGCATGGGAATCGCGATGCCGATAAAGACGGCCCTCGCAATCGACGCCGGCCCCCTTTTCCTGCTGAGCCTGGGCTTCGGGGGGTGCCGTCTCGATCCCCGATGCCGTCGGCGACGACTCCAAGGAGCACGACCGACGGTCCACAGGCACCGCCACCTGCTGCCAGAGTTCGGCCTAGACATGACAAGCTCCGAGCCGCCGTGCGGCAGGTGGTGGCAGTGTGCCGGCCGATGCGTGCGCGACCCCCGCGGCATCCCGGGGAGCCGAACGATCCGGCAGACATCTGTGTGCGGCTGCCGTTCCGCAGGCGTCAACGCGGCGGGAGACGAAGGGCGGTAAGCCGGCACGGCTGACGTCGGCGTCAGAGTGCAGCGCGACAGGGTCCTCGGCCCGTGGGAGAACTGGCTCGCGTACAGGGATCCACGCGAGCCCGTTCCAGCGCGATCGATGCGATACAACATCCGCCATGTGCCGTGGGTGGCCGCGGTGCACGGTGTTCTGCCCTCCTTCGAGATCCGGGAACCATTGCTCGCTCATGACGATTGATCCATCTTTTGGGGCCGCTCGCGCAAATATATAC
>JBMFXK010000013.1:0-15557 GCA_049964315.1 Clostridia bacterium
GGCCGATGCAGGGCGTCCAGCCGGCCGCAAACACGAGGCCCATGACGAAGGCTCCAAACAGGCCGCGGCGCGGTCGCGCCTGAAAGCTCATCTGACGCTCCAGCAGGCCGATCTGGATCACGCCCATCAGATTCAGTCCGAACAGCACCATGACGATGCCGCCCAGCTCGGCCAGAAGACGCTGGTGGGCGGAGACAAATTGGCCGAAGCCGGTGGCCATAAGGCCGGCCACCACCAGGATCAGGGAAAAGCCGGCCACGAAGGCGAGGGCGTTTCGCACCACCGTTCCCCGCAGCGCCGCAACGTCGGCCCCGGAGATGGTGGTGCCGGCCAGGGCGGACAGATAGGATGGCACCAGCGGCACGATGCACGGTGACAGGAACGACGCGAGGCCCGCTCCAAACGCGACGGCCAGGCTCAGGTTGCCCAAGGCTGAATCCTCCGCTACCGTTATAGCAAATCGTGATGGTGATCCTGGTTGAACTTGGGCAGAGGACTCGGCGGGCGGACGTCGAATTTGGCCCGCTTTGGAGGGATGTTGTCATAATCCGCGTGGATTCCGTGACAAAACGATATCCCAACGGGCATCTGGCGCTCGACAACGTCTCCCTGACCATCGCCCGCGGTGAGTTTGTCTTTGTGGTCGGCCCGAGCGGGGCAGGCAAATCAAGCCTCATCCGCCTCCTCTATCACGAGGAAGTGCCCACCAGCGGCGAGGTGTACGTGGACCAGTTCCGCCTGCGCCGCCTGCGCCGCAATCAGGTGCCGCGGCTTCGGCGTCTGCTTGGCGTCGTCTTCCAGGACGTGCGCCTGCTGCCCGATCGCGACGTCTATCACAACGTCGCGTTCGCGATGCAGGTGGTGGAGGCCAGTCCCCGCGAGATCAAGAAGCGGGTGCCGCAGATGCTCGAGCTGGTTGGACTGCAGGACCGATCGCACCACTTTCCCCACCAGCTTTCCGGGGGCGAGCAGCAGCGCGTGGGTCTCGCGCGCGCGCTCGTCAACAACCCTCATTACCTGCTCGCCGATGAGCCGACCGGCAACCTGGACCCCGAGACCGCCTCGGGCATCGTGCAGCTGCTGGTAGAAATTAACCGGCGCGGATCAACGATCGTCATGGCCACTCATGCCCGCGATATCGTCAACCGCATGAACCGCCGGGTGGTGGCCATTGAAAGCGGCCACGTCGCGCGCGACGAGGAGCGCGGCCGTTACGAGGATGATGGTCCGGGACCGCTGCCCGACCGTCGCTCGCTGGGCACCGTGAGCCATGAAGCTTAGAACGTGGGGATATTTCTGGCGCGAGGCGGCCCGCGGCGTCCGCCACACGGGCTGGATGAGTGTGGCGTCGGTCCTGACCGTGACGGTGGCGCTGTTCGTGCTCGGGGTTTTTGGGGTGCTGAGCCTCAACCTGGAGCACGCGGCCAAGACCCTGGATCGGCAGGTGGAACTGCAGGCCTATTTCAACCGTTCGCTGAAACCGGCGGCGGAAGCCGCCTTCCTGACCCACCTCCGGCATGAGCCTGGCGTGCGGCGCGTCATCTTCGTCTCCAAGGGGCGCGCGCTCAGTGACCTCAAGAAAGAATTTCCCCACGACAAAACGCTCTGGCAATTGATCGAGCAGGGCAACCCGCTCCTGGACGGGTTTCAGCTCTACACGTTCAGGGCGGACCAGATCCCGGCCATCGCGGCGCAGCTCAACCGCAGTCCGGACATCCATCAAGTGGTATACCAGGCCACCGTGGTGTCGCGCCTCACGGTCGTCACCCGCATCCTGCGTGATGCCGGCTACGTGATTGAGGGCCTGCTGGCCTTTGCCACCCTGTTCATCATCGCCAACACCATCCGCCTGGGCGTGTTTGCCCGCCGGCGGGAGATTGCCGTCATGAAGCTGGTGGGGGCGACCGACTGGTTTATTCGCTGGCCGTTTCTGTTCGAAGGCGTATACCTGGGACTGATGGGGGCCATCCTGGCCAGCCTGGCCATCATCCTGGGGTACCACTGGGCTTTCCGGGCTGCCGCCCACGCGGTGGCCTTCTTCCCCCTGGCCGGCCTCGGTGCGGTGGAGAAGGCCACCGCCCTGACGACGGGGATCGGGGGCCTCGTGGTGGGGCTCCTGGGGAGCCTCTGGGCTCTTCGCCGCTTCCTGCGCGTGTGAGCCGCTATAATGGCCGGGGAGTGGTGCCGTGAGGTCGATCGGCGGATTCATTGCCGCTGTGGTCGCGGCAGCCCTCATGGGTTCGGGCCTCACCGTGCTGGTACTGCACGGCCGCACAACCGCGGCGTCCAGCCAGACGGCCGCCGTGCCGGCGAGCCTGACTCAGAATCCTGACTTTGAGCGCCTGCTCCAGGTCTACGGCGACATCCGCACCCAGACCATCTGGCGCAACACCCCGGCGTCGCTGTGGACCGGGGCGATCAACGGCATGATCGGGACGCTTCACGATCAGTTCAGCGACTACCTGAGCCCTGCCGCGATGGCCAGCCTGAACCAGGAGCTTGGCCAAAGCTTTGGCGGCATCGGCGTCGAAATGGACGTCAACGCCAAGGGCCAGTTCGTGGTGGTGGCTGTATTTCCTCATACACCGGCCGCCCGGGCCGGCCTGAAGGCGGGCGACATCATCGTGGGGGTGAACGGGAAGAACGTCACCCACGAGACCGCGGACCAGGTCGCCAGCTCCATACGGGGCAAGGTGGGCACTGAGGTCAGCGTCACGGTCGCGCGCGGAAGCCGGTCGCTGACCTTCCGGGTGACACGGGGCGAGATCACGGCTCCGACGGTGTTCACGAAGATGCTTCCCGGGCACATCGGGTACATGAACATCGCCGAGTTTGGCTACAGCACGGGAGGTCAGGTCCTGGCCGGGTACCGACAGCTTATCCGCCAAGGCGCCCGGGGCATTCTGCTCGATCTGCGGAACAACCCCGGGGGAGATGTGGCGCAGTGTCAGATCGCGGCGGGGGCGCTCGTGCCGCGCGGGCCGCTGGTGACCTTGAAATACAAGAACCCGCTGCAGGACGAGACGCTCAATTCCCCAGGGCCGGGCACTAAGCTGCCGGTGGTCGTACTCGTCAACGGCGACACCGCGTCGGCGGCGGAGATCCTGTCGGCCGCCATCCAGCAGCGCGGCGTGGGAATTCTTGTTGGCACCAAGACGTTTGGCAAAGGCATCGTCCAGGAATTGGAGCCGCTCGCCCACGGCGCCTACCTCAAGCTGACCGTTGCCCGCTACCTGACTCCCAACGGGGATTACATCGAGCATAAGGGCCTGACGCCCAATGTGGTGGTGCCGGAGCCGGCCAACGTCACACCGTCCGACAACCCGGCGACGGACCCGCAGCTCGAGCGCGGCTACCAGATCCTGCTGGCGCGGATGGCGAAGGGCTAGACCGCGCGGCGCGCCGACTGAGCGAGTCGCGACCGCCAAGGCCGCGCGCTGCAAAGAACGTCGGAGTACGCCCTCGTAACCCAACCCGCGATAGAAGCCGTGGGCGGCTTTTCCCGGGACCGCGTGGCCGTTATCCCCCGATGTGTTCCTGGCGGCACGCGACCCATGCGAACCAGCCGGCCTCCACGACGGTGCTTCCGTCGGGGACGGGCTTCGCAGCGGAGACACCGGCGGGCTGTACCCGGCCGCAAGGACGTCCTCCTAGCCGCCCCCGGCCAGGCGGCCTTGAATGACTTTCCAGTCAGAGGTCGTGGGCCAGGTCTCCGACTGCCAGAGGACGTGACCGTCTTTGCCCAGCAAGACCGATTCGGGAACGTTCTGGGCGCCGAGGGCGTCCGCCACCTGGCCGGTGGCGTCGAAGGCGACCGGGAGCGGCGGCAGTCCCGGGTGTGCCGCCATCCAGCGCGTAAAGGTGCCGGGATGCGGCTCCACCGTGCCGATGTCCACCAGCACGACGCGGACGCCCGGGTGGGTGCGCTCCGACGCGGCCAGATCCTGCCACTCGCTGACAAGATCGGGCGCCCAGGAGGCCACGAACACGACCAGCGTGGCACCATGCCCGCCAAGTGCGACGCGGCCCCTCAGTCCCGCGGCGGTGAGTCCTGGCAGGACGACCGTGGGCGACGCGGGAGGCGGAGGCACCGTGAGGCGGGGAAGCGCCGTTCTAAGCCGCGACGGCAGGAGGCCCTGCACCACCTGGGCCAGGACCAGCGCTTCCGTGTCCACCGCGCGGTACTCCATCGTCGTCTGTGCCACCCAGCGCTCACGGCCGTCGGGTGCAATGACGTAAAGAGCGGGAGTATGGTCGATCTGCCCGTGGGTGACCGCCACGTAGATGCCGTATGCCTTCCAGATCCGGCCCAGATCCGACCGTGAGCCGGTGAGGAAGAGCCAGCGGTTCATGAGGCCGTGCTCCTGCGAAAACTGCCGGACATCGGCGACCGAGGTGGCAATCGGGTTGGCGTCGATCCCGAGCAGGACCGTGTGAGACGCCGCTTTCGGTCCGAGCATGCGTTCGGCATCGACCATGCTCTGAGTGGTCAGCGGGCAGATGGTGGTGCACTGGCTGTCCACGAACGCCAGCACGACGATCTTGCCGCGGAACTGCCCAAGCGTGACCGTCTGCCCGTACTGGTCGACCAGCGTGAAGCCGGGCGCGCGCGCCGACAGGGTCGCGCCCGCATCCACGGGCGTGTTGGCCAGGATGGCGGCAGCGGATGCGGCGGGCGGCGTCGGCGGCAGGCCGTTTTGCTGCAGGCGCAGGAGCATCCCGATTCCGACCGCCGCGACCACTGCGGCGAGCCATACGAAACGCCAGCGGGTCATGGACGCGGGGATCTGGGGCTGGGGGAACGCCGTTTTATCTGATGCATGGAAATCTCCTCGGGGTGTGGAATACATGGAACAAGTGGTCTAAACTAGCAGCCAGAGCGCCGCGGTCGCCGCGCCTGGAAGCACCCGAGTCATCGCGGTACAATGTACCGGATCGGCTGGTTTTTCGCCAACTTGCCCTGCCCCCGAGTCGGTGAAGGAGGACCCGCATGCCCCCCTATCAAGTGGTCGCCCCGTACCAGCCTGCCGGTGACCAGCCCAATGCCATCCGGGCGCTCTCTTCAGGTTTTCACGATGGTCTGCATCGTCAAGTGCTGCTGGGGGTGACCGGGTCGGGCAAAACCTTCACGATGGCCCACACGATTGCCGAGGTGGGCCTGCCCACGCTGGTTATCGCGCCCAACAAGACCCTGGCAGCTCAGCTGGCCGGAGAGTTGAAGGCGTTCTTTCCGCATAACGCCGTCGAATATTTCGTGAGCTATTACGACTACTACCAGCCCGAAGCTTACATTGCCCAGAGCGACACCTACATCGAGAAAGACTCCCAGATCAATGACGAGATTGACAAGCTCCGGCATTCGGCCACGTCGGCTCTGTTCGAGCGGCAGGATGTCGTCATCGTGGCGTCGGTCTCGTGCATCTACGGCCTCGGCTCGCCCGAGGACTACAAGGAGCAGGTGTTCTCGCTGCGGGTCGGGATGGAGCGCGATCGCAACGACCTCCTGCGGGGGCTGGTGGCGATCCGGTACGAGCGCAACGACGTGAACTTTGTCCGCGGCAAGTTCCGGGCGCGTGGGGACGTGGTGGAGATTTTTCCCGCCAACCAGTCGGAGCAGGCTATTCGGGTGGAGCTGTTCGGGGACACCATCGAGCGCATCCGTGAATTCGATCCCCTGACCGGGGAGGTGCTGGGCCAGCGGCAGCATGTCGGGATTTATCCGGCCTCGCACTATGCCACCCGCAAAGAGCGGATGAAGCCAGCACTGGACGGGATTCGGGAGGAACTGGCCGAGCGACTGCAGGAACTGCGCCAGGCCGGGCGGGAGCTGGAGGCGCAGCGTCTCGAACAACGGACCCTGTATGACCTTGAGATGCTGGAGGAAGTCGGCCACTGCCCCGGCATCGAGAACTATTCGCGTCACCTCACCGGCCGCAAAGCGGGCGAGGCGCCCTACACCCTGCTCGATTACTTCCCGGGACCGTTTCTTACCATCATCGATGAGTCGCACGTGACGATTCCCCAGCTGCGCGGGATGTACCACGGAGACCGGTCGCGCAAGGAAGCTCTGGTGCACCACGGGTTCCGCCTGCCGTCCGCATTTGACAACCGTCCGCTCCGGTTTGAGGAGTTTGTGAATCGGGTGGACCATGTGCTGTACGTGTCTGCCACGCCGGGCCCCTACGAGATGCAGGTCAAGGACCGGGTGGTGGAGCAGATCGTGCGTCCCACCGGTCTCCTCGACCCCCCGGTGACGGTCAGGCCCACCCGTGGGCAGATTGACGACCTCCTGGGTGAGATCCGAGCCCAGATCACACACGGCTATCGGGTGCTGGTCACGACCCTGACCAAACGGATGGCGGAGGACCTGACCGAGTACTTTCGCGAGCAGCAGGTCAAGGTGCGCTACCTCCACTCGGACATTGACACCCTGGAGCGAATGGCCATCCTGCGCGACCTGCGGCTGGGTGAGTTTGACGTGCTGGTGGGCATCAACCTGCTGCGCGAGGGCCTGGACCTGCCCGAAGTCGGGCTGGTGGCCATCTTGGACGCGGACAAGGAGGGGTATCTGCGCTCGGAGACCTCTCTGGTGCAGACGATCGGACGCGCCGCCCGCAACGTTGACGGCCGTGTGATCATGTATGCCGATCAGATGACCGACTCCATGGCGCGCGCCATCGGCGAGACTGACCGACGGCGCAGTATCCAGGAGGCGTTCAACCGCGAGCACCACATCACGCCGGAATCAGTCAAGACGGCGGTGCGCGAAGTCCTGGCGGCCACCCAGGCGGTCAAGGACGAAGTCCTGGTGGAAAAGCCGCTCAAGGAACTGTCCGCGCGGGAGCGCATCAAGATGGCGAACCGCCTGAAGAAGGAGATGAAGGACGCGGCCCGCAACTGGGAGTTTGAGCGGGCGGCCGCCATCCGCGACCTGCTGATGGACCTGGAATCACTCCGGCCGGTGCGGTCGGTGGCGGGAGGGGCCAAGCGTGCCTAAGGACGCCATCATCGTCCGCGGGGCGCGGCAGCACAATCTTAAAAACCTGGACGTGGAAATCCCCCGCGACCGTCTGGTCGTGATCACGGGCGTCTCCGGCTCCGGCAAGTCCTCCCTCGCCTTTGACACCATCTATGCCGAGGGGCAGCGCCGGTACGTCGAGTCGCTCTCCTCCTATGCGCGGCAGTTTCTCGGACAGATGGATAAACCTGACGTGGATGCGATCGAGGGATTGTCGCCGGCCATTTCCATCGACCAGAAGACTACGTCGCACAACCCGCGCTCGACGGTGGGCACCGTGACGGAAATTTACGACTACCTGCGGCTTCTCTACGCCCGGGTCGGTCGCCCGCACTGTCCGCAGTGTGGACGCCCGGTCAGCCAGCAGACCGTCGACCAGATGGTGGACCGGGTGCTGGAACTGCCGGAGGGCAGCCGCCTTGAGGTGCGCGCGCCGCTCGTGCGCGGCCGCAAGGGGACGCACGATAAGGTCATCGCGGATCTGACCGGCCAAGGGTTTACGCGTGCCCGCGTGGATGGCGAGCTGTATCAGGTGGAAGAGATTCCGGCCCTAGTCAAAAATAAGAAGCACACCATCTCAGCGGTGGTGGACCGGATCGTGGTGCGCCCCGATGCCCGCGCGCGTCTGGCCGAGTCCATCGAGCAGGGGCTGGAGCTCTCCGGAGGCACCGTGGAGCTGCAGGAGCCTGACGGCGGGGAAGCGATGCTGTTCGGACGGGATCTGTCCTGTCCCGAATGCGGCATCTCGCTGGAGGAGCTGACTCCGCGACTGTTCTCCTTCAACGCGCCCTACGGCGCGTGTCCGGCCTGCACCGGGCTCGGTTTTCGCATGGAGCTCGACGTAGACCTCATCATTCCGGACAAGAGTCGTTCCATCGTCGGCGGGGCGGTGGCGCCCTTTTTTGTATCGTCGTCCCGGTTCTACCCCGACCTGGTGGAGGCTGTCTGCCGCCAGTTTGGCATTCCGGTGGACGAGCCCTGGCGAAACCTGACTCCCGATCAGCAGCAGATCGTCCTGATGGGTGCCCCGGTGGAGACGCCGTTCGAGTTTGAAACCGCGTTCGGACGTCACCGGCGGCAGTTCATCCGCTACCAGGGTGTGATTCCGATCCTGGAGCGCCGCTACCGGGAGACCGACAGTGAGAGCCAGAAGGCGGAGATCCAGGAGTACATGCGCGAGGTGCCCTGCCCGGTCTGCGAGGGCCGCCGTCTCAAGCCGTCCGTGCTGGCCGTCCAGGTGGGGGGTCTTTCCATCTCCGCGCTGACCGATCTCTCGATCGTGGATGCGCGTCGATTTCTGGCCGGACTGGAGCTCACGGAGCGGGAGGCGACCATTGCCCGCCCGATTCTGAAGGAGATTGCCGAGCGCCTCGGATTTCTGGTAGACGTGGGCCTCGGTTACCTGACGCTGTCGCGCAGCGCCGGCTCCCTCTCGGGAGGCGAGGCCCAGCGGATTCGGCTGGCCACGCAGATCGGGTCGTCGCTGGTGGGCGTGCTCTACATCCTTGACGAGCCCTCGATCGGCCTGCACCAGCGCGACAACCAGAAGCTCATTGCCACCCTGAGGCGGCTGCGTGACCTCGGCAACACCGTACTCGTGGTGGAACACGATGAGGAGACCATGCGTTCCTCGGACTGGCTCATCGACATGGGGCCCGGGCCGGGTGTGTACGGCGGCGAGGTGGTCGCCGCCGGTACGCCGAAGGCGGTGCAGGCGCATCCCACCAGTCTCACCGGCCTCTACCTGTCGGGGCGGCGCATGATTCCGGTGCCGGCCGAGCGGCGCAAGCCCGACGGGCGCTGGCTCACGGTGACGGGAGCGCAGGCGCACAACCTGAAAAATATCTCGGTCAAGATCCCCCTGGGGCTGTTCGTGGCCGTCACCGGTGTATCGGGCTCGGGCAAGAGTACGCTGGTCAATGACATCATCCGCCGCCGCCTTGAAATGGAACTGAACGGGGCCCGCAATCGCCGGCCCGGCCAGCACCAGAAGCTCGAGGGGCAGAGCGCGCTCGACAAGATCATCCCGATTGACCAGAGTCCGATTGGCCGCACCCCGCGCTCCAACCCCGCCACCTATACGGGGGCGTTCGATCTCGTGCGGGAGCTGTTTGCGGCCACGCCGGAGGCCAACGTCCGGGGCTTCAAGCCGGGCCGTTTCTCGTTCAACGTGCGTGGGGGGCGCTGCGAGGCCTGCCGCGGCGACGGGATCCTCAAAATCGAGATGCATTTCCTGCCCGATGTGTACGTGCCTTGCGAAGTGTGCAAGGGCAAGCGCTACAACCGCGAGACCCTGGAGGTGCACTACCGGGGCAAGAACATCGCCGACGTACTGGACATGACGGTGGACGAGGGCGTGACCTTCTTCCGGGCGATGCCGCGGCTCTTGCGGAAGCTCGAGACGTTGAAGGATGTCGGCCTCGGCTACATCCGTCTCGGACAGCCTGCCACAACCCTGTCGGGCGGTGAGGCGCAGCGGGTGAAGCTGGCCACGGAACTGTCCCGCCGGTCCGACGGGCGGACGCTTTACATTCTTGACGAGCCCACCACCGGCCTACACAGCGAGGACATCTCGCACCTTCTGCGGGTGCTGGAACGGCTCGTGGATCAGGGCGACACGGTGCTTGTGATCGAGCATAATCTGGACGTGGTGAAGACCGCCGACTGGATTATCGACCTCGGTCCGGAGGGAGGCGACGAGGGGGGCCGCGTCATCGCTACCGGTACGCCCGAGGCGGTGGCAGACAACCCGCAGTCGTTCACCGGCCAGTTCCTCCGGAATTACCTGGAAACGGGGAGTCAGGAACCGGAAGCGTATGAGTCACGACGCTGAGCTGCTTGCCAAGGTCCGCAATCTTCCCGACCGGCCCGGCGTCTACCTGATGAAGGATGCGGACGACGTCATCCTGTACATCGGGAAGGCGCTCTCGCTGCGGTCGCGGGTGCGTTCCTACTTTCAGGACCCCAGCCGGCTCCTCACCAAGGTCGCCGCGCTGATGCGCCACGTCGCCGACCTCGAGGTGATCGTGACCGACACCGAGGTGGAAGCGCTGATCCTGGAGGCCACCCTGGTCAAGCGCCATCAGCCGAAGTACAACATCCACTTGAAAGATGACAAGGCCTATCCGTATCTACGCATCACGTGGGAGGAACCGTTTCCGAGGCTCCTGGTGGCAAGACGTCCGGCCGACGATGGGGGCCGCTATTTCGGCCCATTTCCGCGCGCCGGAACGGTCCGGGAAACGATCCGGCTTTTGCGCCGCGTCTTTCCCATCCGCAACTGCAGCAACCAGAAGTTCAAGACCACCCCGCGTCCCTGTCTCGAGTACCATATCGGGCGATGTCAGGGTCCGTGCCACGATCTCGTCACCCAGGAGGAGTACCGCACCAACATCAAGCGGGTGGAGCGGCTGTTGGACGGGCACGGCGATGAGGTGATGGACGACTTGCGCCAGCGCCTGGAAGATGCGGCCGAGGCGCTCGAGTTTGAGAAGGCGGCCGAACTCCGGGATCAGCTGAAGGCGGTGGAGGCGATCACGGCGCCGCAGAAAGTGGCGTCCACCGCCGGTCGGGAACTTGACGCAATCAACTGGGCGGTGTTTGGACCCACGGCCCTGGTGCACGTCTTTACGATCCGGGACGGCCGCCTGGTGGGGCGGCAGCAGCTGGAGCTGAAGGGCGTCGAGGACTGGAGCGATGTGGAGATCGTGCATGCCTTCCTCACCCAGTACTATCAAAACGCCCGCCTCGTGCCGCGGGAGGTGCTGCTGCCGGCCGCGCCGGAGGACCAGGGAGCCATGGAGCGATGGCTCTCCGATCGGCGCGGACGGAGCGTGCATCTCACCGTGCCCCGGCGGGGGGAGAAGGCACGTCTGCTGGCCATGGTGGGACAAAACGCGGAGTGGTCGCGGAACGAGGCCCGTCGGCGGGTCGAGATCAAAGAGGACGACCGGGCGAACGCCCTTTTGGGCATCCAGCACAGTCTCGGACTTGACGCCCTCCCCAAGCGCATGGAGTGCTACGACATCTCCAACACTCAGGGCACCGAATCGGTGGCCTCGATGGTGGTGTTCACTGATGGGCGTCCGGACAAGTCCCAGTACCGCCGCTTCAAGATCCGGACGGTCGAGGGTCCTGACGATTTCAGCTCCATGGCTGAGGTGATCCGGCGCCGCTTCACCCACCGGGAGATTGCCGAGCAGCAGGGCCGCCCCGACCTGAAGCGGTTCGCCCAGTTTCCGGACCTCGTCATCGTGGACGGGGGCCGCGGCCAGCTGTCTGCGGCGGTGGCGGTGTTGGAGGAGATTGGCGTCAAGGTGCCAATCTTCGGTCTTGCCAAGCAGCACGAGTGGCTGTTCCAGCCCGCATCGCCGGAGCCGATTATCCTGGACTGGGATTCCGCCGCGTTGAAGCTATTGCGCCACCTCCGGGATGAGGCGCACCGCTTTGCCATCACCTTTCACCGCAAACTGCGCACCCGCCGCAACCTCCGCTCACTGCTGGACGACATTCCAGGCATCGGCCCGAAGCGGAAACGGGCGCTGCTGGCTGCGTATCCCAATCTGGACGCCATCCGGAGCGCCAGTGATGAGGAGCTGGCGCAGGTGCCGGGCATGACCTCGAAAGCGGCCGAGGCCGTATCCCGCTTCTTCCGGGCCGAGGCCAGCTCGTGAGGCGGCGATTCTGGATCTTTGTTGCCACGGCCGTCGCCCTGCTTATCCTGACCCGGCTCCGCCTCGGCATTGGAACCACCGGGTTCCTGCCGGCGGTGTGGGCGGCCCTCATCCTGGGACTCTTCAACCTGCTGGTGCGTCCGGTGGTGCGGTTTCTGACGCTGCCCCTCAATGTTCTCACGCTGGGCCTTTTTGGCCTCATCGTCTCCGCCCTGGTGCTGTGGGGCACGACCTCCTTCGTGCCAGGGTTCTACGTCAACGGGTTCGGGGCTGCACTTATCGGGGCCATTATCCTGGGCCTCGTATCGGGGGTGGTGGGGTGGGCAGCACGATAGCGTCGGCGGATCTGGTGGCGGTCGACCTTGACGGCACCGCCATGAAACCGGGCGACGTCATTTCAGATGCCGTGCGTGTCGCCATCCGGGAGGTGCAGGATGCCGGCGTCCGTGTCATCCTGGCCACCGGGCGGATGGTGCAGTCGGCGGCCCTGTACAGCCAGGAGCTGGGCCTGGCACCGGGGCCCACGGTGTGCTACAACGGCGCGGCCGTAGTCGACCTGCCGGATCTGCGGTTCTGGTTTCGTGATGAGCTGCCCGACGCGGCCGCGAGACAGTTGGTACAGCGGCTGGTGGACGATCGGTATCTGGTGCAGGTTTACATCGGGCTCGAGATCTGGGCCAGCCGTGAGGACCCGCGCGTCCGCCAGTACGTGGAGCGCAATCACGTGGCGGCGTGGGTGCGCGGGCCGGAGGAAATCACCCAGTGGCCAGAGCCGCCCATCAAGGTGCTGGTCCAGGACACCACCGAGCGTCTGGCCCGGCTGCGTTCTGTACTGGAGGCAGAGGGTGTTCCCGGGATGCGGCTCGTGGAGTCCCAGAGTGACTATCTGGAGATCTTGTCAGAGCGCACCGGAAAGGGACGGGCCTTGCGCAAGGTGGCGGAGCGGCTCGGGGTGCCGCGGGCGCGGGTGGCGGCAGTCGGCGATGGGGAGAACGACGCTGACATGCTGGCGTGGGCCGGTCTGGGCGTGGCGATGGGGCAGGGGCATCCGGCAGCAAAGGCGGCAGCCGACGTGGTGGCGCCCCCGGTGCAGCAGGATGGACTGGCGTGGGCCTTGGAACACCTCATCCTGTCCGATTCCCGCCACCCCGATCGCAGCTCCCAGGCGGGCAGCGAATAAACGACGCGCGATAAATCGTCCACGGGCCCGCCACTGACCCTGGGCCGGGTTTGGGGCGCTTATCAAATCAGCCTCAAGACCTATATCGCCGGTTGGCCTCCGGGAGTAAGGTGAGGCCAAAAGCGCTCCTGGGGGAGGGAACATCGTGCAGCCCCTGACCCGATTGAAGATGGTGGATACCGGGGTGAATGCCGCCGACCTGAAGGACGGCGGTCACCGGGTGGTCACCATAGACCGCACCCCGCTCATGCTGCTTCGCACCGGAGACCGCATTGCGGCCATGGATTCCCGGTGCCCGCACATGGGCTACCCGCTGACGAAGGGCACCGTGGAGGAGGGCATCCTTCGCTGCCACTGGCATCACTGGCGCTTTGACGTCGAGTCTGGCGGCTGTTTTACGGCTGGCGGCGACGACGTCCCCACCTACGACGTGGAGGTGGATGCCGACGGCAACATCTTTGTGTCGGCCGCTCCCCGCGGCTCCACCGCCGCATCGAAGACCCAGCACGCGTGGACCCGTCTGGAGGAGGGCATTCGCGAAAACCGCTCCTTCCTGCGCGCGCGTTCGCTGGTCAGTCTGGCCGGCGAGGGGATCCCGCACGCAGAGGTGGCCGCCCACGCCACCCGTATCGCGCTCCTGTACAGCCGGGCCGGCGTCTCCTCCGGCCTGGTGGTGCTGGCGGCGGTCCTGAACGTGCTGGAAGAAACCCGTCTCACCCCCGAAGAGCAGGTGCTGGGCCTGTCGCATGCGCTCCGTCACATCGCCGCAGACATCTCGGCGCGCACGCCCAAGCGGCCTGAGCTCAGGCTGCCGGACCCCTTGCCGGAGCGGCAACGCTTGAAGGAGTGGTTCCTCGAGTTCCTGGAAGAGAGGGAGACGGCTGGCTCGGAGCGGTGCCTGCGCACACTGCTCTACGAAGAGGGAACTGTTCCCGAGGCCCTCTCCTGGCTCGTCGTCGCCGCCACCCGGCACGTGTTCCTCTCCACCGGGCATGTGATTGACTTCCTCAACAAGGCGCGCGAACTGACTGACCACCTCTCCGACGACCCCGCCACCGTGACCGAGGTGCTGGTGGGCATGCTGCGGCCCATCGCCGACGGGTTCCGGCACGAGGAAGACCTGGACTGGCAGGACCTCCTGGGCTTCTTGGAAGAGGCGGAAGCGCCCCCGGCCGATGCGCCGGAACTGACCGTCAACGTGCTGCTGGGCGATGACCCGGCGGCCATCGCCAGGGCGTTGGCGGGCGCTTTCCATACGGGAACGCCAGTGGCGGAGCTGGCCCGCGTCCAGGCCGAGGCGGCCGTCCGGCGGCTGGGACGGTTTCCGGTCGCCAATGCCGACGACTGGGACGCGGTGCATCATCTCGTCACCAACGCCAACGGGGTGCTGGGACTGGCCCAGGCGCTGGGAGGGCGGGATGCCGAGACCGACCGGGCGCTGTTTCGCGCCGTCCTGCACAGTGCCTTCTACGGTTACCTGAACCGGTTTCTGAACCTGCCCCGCCACTACCTCCCCGGGGAGAACCGGCGTGTGGCGCGGCCAGAGGACCGTGACGTCACTCTCACCCGCTGGAAGGAGGCCATGGCCAACGGTCAGACCGACGACGCGTCCTGGCGGGCGGCGGAGATGCTGGCTTTGGAGCCTATGGGGGAAGTCGAGGGCACCTGGGTCCGCGCGGTGTGGCGCGAGGACGCTGGCTTCCACGCGCTGCAGGCGCTGGATGCGGCGCTCATGCTGGAGCGGCGGCTTGGGGAGCGGCTTGACGGCCATTGGCCGCTTTTGGCGGGCCTGCGCTTCACCACCGCTCAGCGCGACCGGCGTCTGGTGCAGTGGGAGACCGAGACTGCCTTCAAGCTTGCCCGGGGGGAACATCTGGTGGATCCGGAGTAACGTCTGCGAGGCTCAGGCGGCCGGCGCTTCTGCCAGGAGCACCGGCCGCTTTTGGCGCCCCTGTAACATAGCAGGCCCCGCATCCGTTCCCGATGCCGGTGATGCGAATGATGGCGACAATCGCGGAGCGAATTGCGGGGATCGGACGATGGGGAAGGACTTGGGCGGCGTGGGCGGTGGCCGGGGTACTGGTACTGGCCCTGGCTGGACTCGGACTGATGCATCTCGTGGGAGGACAGACAAACACCACTGCGAGCAGTGCCCAGCTGGGGGTGGCCGGCCACGCAGCGGCAGCGCCGGCTCCGGCTTCTTCGTTGAAGACCGCCGCATTACCGGCTCAACTGGGGACGCCGGCGGGCCGTCAGGTGATAGAGCAGGGGTCCGTGACGCTCTCCGTGGCCAGCGTCGATGACGCGGTGGCACGCCTGGACGGCAGAGCTCAGGCTCTTGGGGGGTTTGTCGCGTCATCCTCCGTGAGCGGTTCCGGGCCGAACCAGGTGGGCAACCTCACACTGCGGGTGCCGGAAAAGTCCTTCGGGGAATTCCTGGATTCCATGGCCGGGTTGGGACGGGTGACCAGCGAGAGTCAGTCCGGCAACGATGTCACCAGCCAGGTCAATGACCTGAACGTGCAGATCGGCGCCCAAAAGGCGGAGATTGCCGCCTACGAGGCGCTTTTTCAGAAGGCCACCAGCATGTCGGACCTCATCGAGATCCAGCAGGCATTGACTCAGGCGGAGGCGAACCTGCTGAACCTGGAGCAGCAGGCGGCCGGCCTGCATCAGGAAGTGGCCC
>JBMFXK010000014.1:0-15533 GCA_049964315.1 Clostridia bacterium
CGACACCAGGGCAGCCGTGCCCGCATTATCCGAGAGGTCTTCGACCAGCGACAGGACACGACCGAGTGCCGTGCCGGGTGGCTCGAAGTCCGGATCCCGCGCCCCCGCCAGGTAGCCGGTGATGCGGCGGCGGAATTCGTCTTGCGGCAGGAACCCGGTCCGCATCTCCACCTCGCGCAGCCGGTCATCCTGAATCAGGGACACCCCCAGACCGCGGGCTAGGATGACGCCGGTCTCAAAGGCCTTGGTTTCCGGGCTGGTGATGATCCGTGCCACATCCTGCGCCCGAAGCTCTCCGACCAGGTGCTGCACGGCCGACCGTCCGGCCGGATCGAGCGGCCAGCTGGCGGGTGGCGCTGACGGATCGGGCGCGGCGGGGCCGTGACGCACGAGCACCAGGCGCCCTCCTACAGCCGTCACGCGCGGAGTCTCGCCGGGGCGGTGCCGCGGTGCTCCCACGGGCACCCGCTTCGGCTCGAGGCGAGATCGGGGACGGGCGAGGACGGGACCACCTCAGCGGGCCACCCCGGCTGCGCGGAGACGCGGCACGCTTCGGGCACGACGCGCCGGTGGCCGATAGAACCGCCGGCATCCGCCGCGTCGCCGGATGGGGTTCGCCGCGTGATCATGCTGCTGCCTCCCCGGGAATATGACCGTCAGCCTTCCTGTTCCTCCTGTTCCTCCTTCCTTTAGAGGCTCCTGCCTGGGGCCCCTCTTCAGGGTTCCGCACACTCTGGCGGGGGATAGGGGGAGACGCGCTATATTAGTGACCGATGGGAGGAGAGGCGGCGATGGACTTCGACCTGACCACGGAGCAGCGCATGATCAGGGACACGGTGCGGGACTTTGCCCGGGAGGTGGTGCTGCCGGGAGCCGCCGAACGGGATGAGACTGGGGAGGTTCCCATCGCGATCATGCAGCAGATGGGGGCGATGGGACTGTTCGGGCTGCCCTTTCCCGAGCAGTGGGGCGGCTCAGGCGGGGACACTGTGAGCTACGCGCTGGCGGTGGAGGAAATAAGCCGGGTGGATGCCTCATTGGGCCTGGGCTTTGCCGCGCATGTTTCCCTGGGATGTTCGCCCCTCCACCTCTTTGGCAGCGACGCTCAGAAGGCTCGTTACCTGACGCACGCCGCGCGCGGCGAGTACCTGGCCGCATTTGGCCTCACCGAGCCGGAGGCGGGGTCGGACGCCGGAGGCACCAGGACGGCGGCGGAAGCCGTTCCGGGCGGCTACCGCATCTCCGGCACCAAAATCTTCATTACGAATGCGGGTCACGCCGGCTACATCGTGGCGACGGCCCGGCATCAGGAGGCCATCTCGTCCTTCATCGTGCCCGCCGGTACGCCTGGCCTGTCGGTGCAATGCAACTACCGCAAGCTGGGCATGCGTTCCTCGGAAACCTGTGAGGTGCGCTTCGAGGGTGCGGAGATTCCGGAGGATCACCTTCTAGGGCAGGCGGGACACGGCTTCGCCCAGTTTCTCGAGATTTTAGACGGGGGGCGCATCAGCATCGCGGCACTGGGCGTGGGAGTGGCCCAGGCCTGCCTCGACGCCACCATCGCCTATGCCCGGTCCCGGCAGCAGTTTGGGCGAACGCTGGACCGCTTCCAGGCCATTCAGTTCAAGATTGCCGATATGGCGATGGAAGTGGAGCTGGCCCGCAATATGGTGCTGAAGGCGGCCTGGCTCAAGGATCAGCACCGCCCGTTCTCCACCGAGGCGGCGATGGCCAAACTGTACGCATCGGAGGCGGCGATGCGCGCCAGCCTGCAGGCGGTCCAGGTGCACGGGGGGGCAGGCTACATGCGTGACTTCCCGGTTGAGCGCTACATGCGCGACGCAAAGCTCTTGGAGATTGGGGAGGGAACCTCCGAGATCCAGCGTCTCGTGATCAGCCGGGCCGTTCTGGGCGTGCGCTGACCGTGTCGCTGGTTGCGTGGATCGCTCAACAGGCTCTGTCCCACCCGGCGCGCGCGGCTCTGGAAACGGCGCAGGCGGCGGCGGGCGTTTTGTCAGGGATGTCCGGACCGGTTGCGGTCAGCGCTCCGGATCCGGTGTTGTGGCTCGCTGCCTGGTCCGCCGGCAAGATGGTGCGCTGGGAGGCGTCGGGACTGGGGGGGTGGTGTGACCTTCGCGGAGTGCCGTGCGCGACCACGATTCCGGCTGCCGCCGCACCGGCCCTTATCTGGGCGCAGGGGGGCATCGAGCGCGTGTATTCGCATGGCGCAGTGTACGAGGCGGTCAGGGAGACGGCGAAGCTCCGCGC
Source organism: Clostridia bacterium (assembly GCA_049964315.1). Classification (GTDB taxonomy): domain Bacteria; phylum Bacillota; class Sulfobacillia; order Sulfobacillales; family JAIMBI01; genus JAKATP01. The sequence goes on from JBMFXK010000014.1 coordinate 2,269, forward strand.
TCACGGCCGGGGCCTCCTGGGTCCGGCCGGATTCGTGCAGGGTGCCTCGTCCTGGCTCCACGGCCTGACCTTTGGCACGGGAGGTTTCTGGTGGCCGGATCCGGAAGGTCTCGGGTGGATGACCGACGGAGCCCGGCGGGTGCGCTGTCTGCCGGACCTCCTGGGCGCGTTCATGGATACGGATGAGGATGACGGGGCCACCACCCGCATCGAGGCCGCGAGCAGGGTGAAGAGCCGCCGTCTGTACGACGGCGTATGGACGGGTGACGAGGTGATGCCGGCTCACTTTCTTTACGGGTGGCTCCCGCTTCGATATTCCATAAGTGAGGTGTCGTAGGAATGCAGGCGGTGCAGGCGAGTCTCGCGGGAACCGTATTTAAAGTGCTCGTGACCCCCGGTCAGCAGATCACGGCGGGTCAGGAGGTCGTCCGGCTCGAATCCATGAAGATGGAAATTCCAATCGAGAGTGAAGTGGCCGGGCGCGTGGTGGAAGTGCTGGCCCAGGAGGGGGCTTTCGTCAACGAAGGCGACCCCTTGGTGATGGTGGAGACGGGGGCGTGAGGGCCGGGGACCTCAAGACGGCGCGCGAGCGCGCACGGGCGGGAGGGCCCGCCCGCTACCACGAGCGGCTCAAGCCCTCTGGCAAGCTCGACGTGCGGAGTCGTCTCGAGCTCCTGCTGGATCCGGGCTACGTGGAAGACGGATTGTTTGCAAACGCCCTGCAGGAGGATCTGGCGGCCGACGGCGTGGTGACGGCTGCCGGCACCATCGAGGGCCGGACGGTGGTGGTGATGGCCAACGACCCCACCGTGAAGGCAGGCTCCTGGGGGGCGCGCACGGTGGAGAAGATCCTGCGCATCCAGGAGCAGGCGGAACGGCTCCAGTGTCCCATCTTCTACCTGGTGGACTCGGCCGGCGCCCGCATCACCGATCAGGTGGAGATGTTTCCCGGCCGCCGCGGCGCCGGGCGCATCTTCTACAACGAGGTCGCCCTCTCGGGCCGGGTGCCGCAGATCTGCATCCTGATGGGGCCCTCGGCAGCGGGCGGCGCCTACATTCCCGCCTTTTGCGATGTCGTCATCATGGTCGAGCACAACGCCTCGATGTACCTGGGCTCGCCGCGTATGGCCGAGATGGTGATCGGGGAGAAAGTCAGCCTGGAGGAGATGGGCGGCGCCCGCATGCACTGCACGGTGAGCGGGACCGGAGACCTGCTGGCGCCGGACGAGGAAACCGCCATCCGGTGGGCGCGCGATTACTTCCGGTACATGCCTCAGAACTGGCAGGAGCTGCCGCAGTCCACCGCCGGGGCCGACCCCGATCCCGTCGACTTTGACGCTCTCATTCCCGAAAACCAGAACGTTCCCTTCGACGTGAAGGCGCTCATTCACGGCATAGTGGACCACGATTCGTTCTTCGAACTGAAGCCGTTGTGGGCCGGTGAAGTGGTGATTGGTTTCGGCCGCCTGGATGGGGAGGTGGTGGGCATCGTCGCCAACCAGTCCAAGGTCAAGGGCGGCGTGCTGTTTGTGGACTCGGCCGACAAAGCCGCCCGCTTCATCACCCTGTGCGACGCGTTCAATGTTCCACTCTTGTTTCTGGCCGACGTGCCGGGCTTCATGATTGGCACCAAGGTGGAACGGGCTGGCATCATCCGCCATGGGGCCAAGCTGGTGGCGGCGGTGTCAGAGGCCACCGTGCCCAAGATCTGCGTGGTGGTGCGCAAGGCATACGGTGCCGGGCTGTACGCCATGGCGGGTCCGGCGTTTGGCTCCGATGCGGTGCTGGCGCTGCCCGGTGCGCAGATTGCGGTCATGGGGCCGGAGGCGGCCGTCAATGCCGTGCACTATAACCATATTCAGGAGTTGGATCCCAAAGATCGCCCGCAGTTCGTGGCTGACAAGCAGGCCGAATACCGGGCCGATATCGATATCCTGCGCCTTGGCGCGGAGCTGGTGGTGGACGACCTGGTTGAGCCGAGCCGTCTGCGTGCGGAGCTTGCTCGCCGCTACGCCCGGTATCGGGCCAAGGGGCGCACCTTCAGTCACCGCCGCCACCCGGTTTATCCGGTCTAACATGTGACGGCCCACCGGGAATCGGCGTTACGTTCTCGTAAGTATGAATGTCATAGAGAGGGAGTGCAGCGGTGTCATTGGAACTGGCACCCGAAGTTTCTATCCGGGATGTATCCCCACGGGACGGTCTGCAGGCGGAGCCGAAGACGCTCGACACGGAGGTGAAGCGGGACCTGATTGACGGCCTCGCGCTGGCCGGCGTGCCGCGCATTGAGTGTGCGTCGTTCGTGCACCCCAAGCTGCTGCCGCAGATGGCCGATGCAGAGGCGGTGATGCGCGGGCTCACGCGGCGCTCACGCACCCACTATTCGGTCCTGGTGCCGAACGTTCACGGTGCCGAGCGCGCCAGCGCCCTGGACCCGGACGAGATGACGGTATTTGTCTCGGCCAGCGAGACGCACAACTGGAAGAATGTCCACCGATCGATCGCCGATTCCCTGGCGGAGTTTCAGAAGGTGGCCGAGATCGGGCGCCGCCGCAGCGTTCCGGTCGGCGCGTACGTCGTTACCGCCTTCGGCTGTCCGTACGAAGGAAAGGTTCCGGAATCCGCTCTCCTCGATCTCACGTACCGGCTCTTTGAACTGGGCATCCGGACCATCACGCTGGGGGACACCATCGGTGTGGCCAACCCGGTCTTGGTCCAGCAGCGCATCCGCACCATCCGCCAGAGCCTGCCCGGCCTGACATTAGGCCTGCACTTGCATGACAATCGCGGGACCGCCCTGGCAAACCTGCTGGCGGCCGTGGACGCGGGGGCCACGTACTTCGACACCGCGCTCGGCGGCATCGGCGGTTCACCGTTTTCACCCGGCGCGGGCGGCAATCTGGCCACAGAAGATGCGGTGTACCTGCTCGAAGAGATGGGGGTGGACACCGGCATCGATCTGAATGCGCTCCTGGTCCTGGGCGATCGACTGGCGGAGGCGCTCGAGCACCCGCTGCCATCGCGGGTCCGCGCGGCGCGCGGACGGATGGTGCCGGTCGGAAAAGATGGCACCCTGCGGGATGAACTGAACGGGTGACAGGCATGAATGGTATGGATGAAAAGGCCGCCGCGACCGTGCTGGTGGAGCCCGGACGCGTCACCACGGTCCGCCTCAACCGGCCCGGAGCCCGGAACGCCCTCAACACACCGACCGTGACCCGCCTCCTCCATGTCTTTCAGGACCTGGCCGCCGACCCGGCCGTGGCGGTTATCCGTCTGACGGCCAGTGGAGAGCGGGCGTTTTCGGCGGGTGCCGACCTGCGCGAGGTGGAGGCCCTGGGGGATGTCGCGGCGGTGCGCGGCTATTTCGGGGGTATGGCGGATCTCCTGAATGCCATGTTCGCGTGTCCCAAGCCCATCGTGGCGGCCGTCTTCGGCTACACCCTGGCCGGCGGGATGGGCCTCGCCGCCGGCGCAGACCTGCTCTTGGCGGCAGACGATGCGGTGTTTGGACTGCCGGAGATCGGGGTGGGGCTGTTTCCCATGGTGGTAATGTCGGCCATCAGCCGGCATATCGGGCGCCGGCGGACGCTGGAACTGGCGTTTACCGGCGATCGCATCGACGCGGCAACGGCGGAGCGCTGGGGCTTTGTCAATCGCGTGGTGCCGAAGGCGGACCTCGATCAGGCAAGTCAGGCGCTGTGCGCGCGGCTGTCGGAGAAGAGTGGGCTCATTATGGCCCTGGGCAAGGAGGCCTTCGGGCAGATGGCCGATCTGCCATATCCGGCCCAGCTTCGCTATCTGAAGGACATGGTGAGTCTGGTCGCACTCTCCGACGACTCGAAGGAAGGTATCCGGGCGTTCTGGGAGAAGAGGCCCCCGGTGTGGCCGAGCGCCGGCCGCATGCCCCCGCCGGGCGGGGAATAACCCGTTCAGCGGCAGGTTCCATCCGGTGAGCTGACATAGGACGCCGTTGCCCGTGCGCCTCGCAAGCCCTTAGAGTGGCGCCGCCGCGGAGCGTTGGCCACTTCCCCCGGCGATCGGACGCGGCATGTCAGGGAGAGGGTTCCGGGGGAGCGGAGGGCGCCCCGAGGTTCTGGTACAAGAGCCGCATGATGGACTCGAGGTGCGGCTCCTCCATGTGGAAGTCTTCAATCTCCCCGAGCTGGGTCAGTGCGCCCAGTATCTGGGCAGGTGAGAATCGTTTGCGGTTGTACTGGATGAACGCCGTTCGCCCGTCGTCCGAAACCGTGCACTCCATTCCGGCCGGCAGAGTGGCCATCGTCCAGGCAGGTGCGGCGTGGAACAGGACCTGCACCGCGCTCAGCATGCCCACCTGGTCCTCCAGGGCCGCGACCGCGCCATCAAACATCTTGACACCCTGGTGCATGACGATCAGGCGCGAACAAAGTTCCTCCACGTCGGTCATGTCGTGGGTGGTCAGAACGATGGTCGTGCCCTCGCGGCGGTTCTCCTCGCGCAGGAACGTGCGAACGGCCGCCTTGGCCGTCACGTCCAGCCCGATGGTGGGCTCGTCCAGAAAGAGAATGCGCGGGCGGTGGAGCAGCGCCGCCGCCAGTTCCGCCCGCATCCGTTGTCCCAGGGAGAGCTGGCGCACCGGTGTCAGCCAGAATCGGTCCAGGTCCAGGAGGTCGGTGAGGCGGTCCAATCGGATTCGATAGTCGGCGGGTGTCACCCGGTACATGACCCGCAGCAGCCGGTAGGATTCGATGAGCGGCAGATCCCACCACAGCTGGGTGCGCTGGCCGAATACGATGCCGAGACGGTAGGCAAACGCCACCCGCTCTCGTTGCGGCGAGAGCCCGTCAACGATGACCTCGCCCCCCGAGGGGTGCAGGATCCCCGTCATCATCTTGATTGTGGTGGATTTCCCGGCTCCGTTGGGGCCGAGAAACCCGATAAACTCCCCCGCCTCGACGCTGAAGCTCAGGGGGTGGACGGCCCGGATGACACGGGCGCGTGGACCTCGGCCGCGGCTGAACGACTTGGCTAGGTTACGCGCAGTGATGACCGACGGCATGCCAGGACTCCCTTCGCAAGGCGGTTCAGGTACCGGTGCTGGCGTAATGACGCACGCCCACCGCCCAGAACTGCAGGGCGGCGACCAGTGCGAGCAGACTTCCTCCCAGACACTCCCACAGCAGGGTGGCCGGAGGCCCCCGGTGGAGAATGACCAACGCCGGCAGGTACGACCCGAACGCGACCGGCAGGATCGTGTAGAAGATGGCGCGCAGACCGGCCGGATATGCCGAGAGCGGGAACGTGGCCGCCGTCTGGGGGCCGTAGAGCACCATGGGCTGGAGGTCGTCGACCCGTGTGGTCCAGAAGCCGAGCGTGGCGACGGCGGTCACCAGCGCGAGCCAGACCAGGCTGCCGCTGGCGATGGCGATGGCCAGTTCACCCGCCGTGGCCAGCGCATCCTGATGCCAGAGACCCAGGAGATGCCCCGCGGTCACCAGGATGACCAGTCCTTCCACCACCCAGCCCAGATGGGAGAGGTCCAGTGAACGGCTGGCGACGGTGACCCAGGTGGGGGTGGGACGCGTCAGCACCGCGTCAAACTCTCCGTTCACCAGATACCGGTCAAATTCGTGGAGTTCCGCCAGGAACATGCGGTACACGCCGGACGAGGTGGCCGCCAGGCCGTAGAGCAGCATGACGTCGTCCGTCGTCCAGCCGAGGATGCCGTGGACCCGGTGGACCAGGAGTAAGGTGACGACCAGTTCGGCGGTCACCATCGCGAAGTTGAACAGGAGATTCAAGAAGAAGTTGGCCCGATAGGCGGTCCGGCCCCGGAGTGTCACACCGGCCATGGCGAGGTACAGGCGAAACCATCGCAAGGTTTGTTCCATCATCCGCCCTGGACCTCCAGCCTCCGGCGAGCGCGGGCCGTGATCCAGCGCACGAGTCCGTAGAGTACGAGAGCCCAGCCGGCCGCCGAGATCCAGCCCTCGGGACTCGCGACGCCAAGCCACGCCGATACGGGAAGGCTCACCAGGGCCTGGAAGGGCAGCCAGAGCAGGAGATGGCGAAGAAACGCCGGCATGAGCTGGATCGGCAGAAGCTGCCCACTCATCAACACGGTCAGCCCCATGAAGAGACGCCTCGCCCACCGGCTCTCGATGGTCCAGAAGGCACTGATGCCGATCAGGTACTGGAACAGCACGCCCGTGAGAAGGGAAGCTGCCAGGGCAGAGAACACCCAGACCGGCCGGGGGCCGGCGATGAGCGCCCGCCAGGGAAAGACACCCATCAGTGTAAAGCCGACGATGAGGGGTCCGCTTCGGAAAACGAGGTTGTAGAGGGCCTGGCCGACGCCGTCGGCCAGCATACGCGGCGCGTGTGCCACCGGCCGGGCCATTTCGAGTGCGATGGAGCCGGTTCGCACCTGGCGGGGAATGTCGAGACCGTCCGGCAGGAAGGTGCTGATCCAGAGGACGGCCTGACTGAGGGCAATGTAGCTCATGAGTTCCCGGGCATGAAAGGGCCCGAGCGTGCGCCCGCGGCTGGCCGCATGCCACAGCGTGATGTAGATGAGGCCAAACAGGAAGCTCCCGGCATTGTTGGCCATGTGAGCTCCCACGTAGGCCAGATTTTTCAGGAAGGCCGCGCGTGCTACCGCCCACGAGGTAGTCGTGAATCTCACGTCCTGGCAGAGCGTTGGGAGATAACATCCCAGCAGAGCAGTGCGGGGAGCGCCACCCGGACGACTGGAAATTGAGCGCGTGCAAGACACCACGGCGGCGTGCCGTCTCGGCACGAAAGGTCGCTGGCGGGGATTGACATCACACATTTCGTGACCGGGAGGAGTAACAGGGCGGGGCTCAGTATAATATAGAACATAAGTTCTAAATGAGGGTTGCTATGTTCTTGAGTTTTGAGCTGAGGGCGCTTCGACATCGCAATGCCCCACCGCCGTTCGTGGTGACCCGGCGGGGACAGGTGTTTGATGCCAGCCTCGATATCTGGTCAGCGGGCATGGACTGGGGCATGCCGCTTCGGGAAGTCACATGGCGCTTTCCGGAAGCCAGCATCATCACCCGGGATGCCGAGGAGGATGCCGCCCTGCTTCGGTGTCTCGAAGATCGTCTGGCGATGTACGGCACGCGCTTTTCGGCGACGGATCCCCGCTACGGCTGGGTGGAGATTGCCCGTCCGGCGCCGGAGGATTGGATCTACCTGGCCGGGGCGCTGGTGCCGGAGGAGGCTTCCTTTATCGGCGGCGGACTCGCCGTCCACCCGCTTCTGGCTCGCTGGGTGACCCGGGCCGGGGCCGCCCTGAAACTTCCACGCTGGGATGCCGGGAAACACGGGCTTTTTGTCTGTCCGCCGGAGGAGACGGCCCGGGCCTGGGCCAGCCTTCCGTTGAGTGCGGTGCCGGTCCCGCTTCCGGAGCAGCGCCGATGGCGGCAGCTGGGATTTCGCCGGGTGGGCGAGGTGGAGGGGCTGTCGAATCGGCTCATGCATCTTCCAATTTCCGGCCGGACCCTCCATCCCGTGCGGGTGGAGGAGGCGTTTGCCGAGGCTCTTCACACCGGGGTCATGACGGCGCTGGAACAGCTTTCGCTCCGGCTGGGGAGGATGCTCCGGGAACGGGGACTTGATGCCTTCAGTTTGAAGCTCATCTGGACACCGGAAACCGGGCAGACGCTGGAACGAGAGCGGCGATGGCCCACCGGCGCCAGCGAGGATCGGATCCTGGCTGCCCGGTTGTGGACCCTCATCCAGCCCTGGCCGTCTACGCCGCCGGTTTCCCTCTCGCTGGAAGCGCGGGAGACCGGCCGGGCCCGGCCGGAGCAGCTCAACTGGTGGGAGACCAGATCCGGCCGGAACCCGCCCCCAGAGGGGGAGAAGGTGATCGTTCCCGACCGGGAAGTGCGCTTCAGCTACTGGGATCCGTGGCGTTATCCGCGGACCGGGAGGCAGTGAGATGGCGACAAGACCGCTGGGCAGACCGGATCGCCATGAGGTGAGGACGGCCTGGGCGAATTCCGAGCCGGTTCGTTTCTTCTGGCACGGCCGGTGGCGGCACATCCTGCATGTCCAGGAGGTGTGGGTGGATGCCGGGCACTGGTGGGCGGGCGAGAAGCCCCTCTGGTTTTACCGGGTGGCCACCTCCGAAGGGGTCTATGAACTGACGGCCAGCGAGACCGGTGCTTCTAGGGCGCGGGTTTACCGGGTGTACGACTGATGGCCGAAGAGCCGGGCGTCCTCCTCCATGTCCACTCCGCGTTCTCCTTCCTGGACGGTGCGAGCCTTCCCGAGGATCTGGTGGCAGCTGCCGCGGCCCGGAATATCGGCACTATGGCACTGACCGACACCCACCGCCTCTCGGGGCTGATACTGTTCTTGAAAGCGGCGATGTCGGCAGGCATCAAGCCGGTGGCCGGCGCCACCGTGCGGGTGGCCGGCGATGCCGGGGTGCTGGTGCTGCTGGTGCCGGGACCGGATCGCTATCCCCAGCTCACCCGTCTTTTGACCCATGCTCATGTCGATCACCCTCGGGGCGAACCCGTGGTGGAACGGGAAGCGCTCATGCGGTGGGGACCGGGTCTGGTGGCGCTCTCCGGTGGGCGGCGGGGGATCTTGGATCGCCTGATTTACCAGGGACGTCTGGAGGCGGCATTGCGGGAAGCAAGCTGGCTGAAAGGCATTTTCGGCGCCAGCTTCTTCCTGGAAGTGGGGGCGGGCTGGCTGCCTGGTGACCGGGCTATCCGGACCGCGCTCCAGGAACTTGCCGAACGTCTCACGGTCCCGCTGGTGGCGGCGCCGGAAGTGCATTACGCATATCCCGAAGACTTTCCCCTCTATGACCTGCTGGTGGCCGTCCGTCACGGCCTGCGGGTGGAGGAGCCGCATCCGGACCGCCCGTTGAATGCCGAAGGCTATGTCAAGAGCACGGCCGAGACGGCCCGCGCGCTTGGTTCGCTGGCCGTCTCGGCCCTTCGGGGAGCGGCCATGCTGGCCGAGCGGCTCCACCCTCCCGATCTGCTTGGCAAGGCCCGGATGCCGCGCTTCGGCGCCGACCCCGACGCGGCGCGGCGAGAGCTTGAAGCGCTCACCTGGGCCGGGGCTCGGCACCGCTATGGGAAGGACTGGCGGCGCGCGGGAGCCCGGATCCGGCATGAGCTCCGCATCATCACGGATCTAGGCTTTCAAGACTATTTCCTGGCGGTGGAGGATGTGGCCCGGTATGCCCGCGCGGCGGGCATCCGCTTTGCCGGCCGCGGGTCGGCCGCTGATTCGGTCGTGGCCTACTGCCTTGGCATCACCCACGTCGACGCGCTGGCCCGCGACCTGCTCTTCGAGCGCTTTCTAAGTCGGGAACGGGCGGAGACGCCCGATATCGACCTCGATTTCGATGCGCGCCGGCGGGATGAGGTGGCCGACTACGTGAGACAGCGCTACGGCGCGGAGCATGTGGCCGCGGTGGCCACCTATCAAACCTTTCGGGCCCGGCTGGCGCTCCGACAGGTGGGCAAGGTGCTGGGGTTTCCGGCCGCCGAGCTGGACGAACTGGCCAAATCGCTGCCGCCGCGTCCACTGCTGCAGGCTGAGGCCGCCTGGGAGGAAGTGCCGGAGCTGCGCGAACTGCACGTCTCCCCGAAAGCCCGTGAGCTTCTCATCTGGGCCGCGCGGGCCGAGGGGATTCCCCGGCACATCGGAACCCATCTGGGTGGACTCGTAATCAGCAGCGAACCGCTTTTGAACGTGACCCCGCTTGAAACCTCCGCCAAAGGCATCCAGCTGGCTCAATTTGATAAGCGGGACGTGGAGGATCTGGGGCTCTTGAAACTTGACCTGCTGTCGCTCAGGACCTTCACGGCCCTCACCGACACGGTGGCGACCATCCGTCGCGGCGAGCCAGACTTTGATGATGACCGGCTTCCACCGGCCGACCCGGCGGTGTACCGGCGGCTGCAGGCGGCCGACAGCATTGGCACCTTCCAGCTGGAAAGCCCGGCCCAGCGGGCACTGGCGCGACGGCTGCAGCCAGATCGCTATGAAGACATCGTGGCCAGCCTGGCCCTCATCCGACCCGGACCCATCAAAGGCAACATGGTGGATCCGTTCGTCGCCCGACGGCGGGGTGAGGAGCCGGTCCGCTATCCGCATCCCGCACTGGAACCTATTCTCCGCAAGACATTCGGCGTGGTGCTGTTCCAGGAGCAGGTTATCGCGATTGCGAGTCAGCTGGCCGGCTTTACTCCCGGCGAGGCGGACCAGCTCCGGCGGGTGATGACACACGCCCGTTCCACGACGGAAATGGAGCGGCTCGGGACCCATTTCCGCCAGAAGGCCATTGCCCGTGGCATCTCCGAGCAGGTGGCGGAGGAGGTGTTCCAGCAGATGGTGGGATACGCCAGCTACGGTTTCAACGAGGCGCATGCCGCCGCTTTTGCCGAAACGGCCTACCGGACGGTCTATATCCTGGACCGCTATCCGGGTCCCTATCTCACCGGATTGCTCAACGCCGAGCCGATGGGCTTCTACCCTCTGGACGTACTGGTCACTGAGGCGCGCCGGCGTGGAATTGCCATCCTGCCGGTCGATATCGAGAGGAGTGAGGGGCCGTTTCGTTTTGACCAGGAGGTCTCGGGCATCCGGATTGGGCTGCGGGCCGTCAAGGGTCTGGAGGAGAAGGCGGCCGAAGGCATTTGCGAAGCTCGGCTGCACCCGTCCCGGAACCCGCTGCAGATTCTGGAACGGGCCGGCATCCGCCCCGACCTCGGCGCCGCCCTCATCCGGGTTGGCGCATTTGACCGCCTGCGTCCGGATCGCGAGCATCTGCTTGGCGAGTGGCTCTTTGCAAATCCCCTCGGGCTCGAGCGAACCGGTTCCGGGCGTCCCTGGTCGCTGACCGAACGGCTTTACTGGGAGTATCAGATTCTGGGATTCGGCCAGACCGCGCAGGCCATGACGCTTTTCCGGCCGACTCTGGACGGGCGGGGATTTCTCACGGCCGCCGCAGCCGGTTCCCGGCCGGACGGGGATCCCGTGCGGGTTGCCGGGGTGCCCGTCCGGCCTCACCGGCCGCCGACCCGGAGCGGACGCCTCATCGTCTTCTTCTCGCTGCTCGATGAGACGGGACTTCTCGATGCCTCCATGAACGAGGAACGCTACCGCCGTTTCGGGCATCTCCTGTTCTCGGCCCAACACCGGGGCCCGCTGGCCGCCGTCGGCCGCATGCGGCAGGGGACCCTCATGGTAACGGCACTCGGACCCTGGCCTCCCGCTCCGTCCTCCTAAAATCGGACATTGTATGACACCATTGACGGCATTTCGCCTGCTCAGAAGGGATCGCCCCTCCCGGAGGCGTACTTATCTCTGACCTGTCGGTCCATTTCTTGGAACCGAGCCCCGTGGGAGGCTGATACAACGGGCGAGCGGGCGGCACAGTGGCGAGCCCTCGAGATCCACCGCATGATCTTCTTGATCCGGGCGGTGGTCTGGGTGGGGTGTGCGCTCTACGCGCTGCAGACTCCGCACGACGAGATCATCTGGGCCGGCGTCGCCGTCGTCGTGCTGGGCGGTGGCCTGGGGGCGCGCATCTGGAATTACTCGGCCGTCAACCGCCTCCTCATCCTGGTGGACTGGGCCGCCATCACGGCCGCAGTTCACATTGCCCAGAGCGCCAGTCCCGTGTTCGTGTTGTACGCGGCCGAAGCGGTGGTGCTCACGGTATACGGTGCATTTGCCTACTGCGCGGGCGCCGCCTTCCTGTTCAGCGCCAGCCTGATCGCCGCCCGCTGGCCCTACATCGGCCAGATTCAGGAGTTCGAGGCGTTCATGCTTTTTGTCGTGCTGCTGTCGGCCGGACTGACCGGCGAGGCCTATGCCCGTCAGCAGCGATCTCTGGCCCGCAACCGCCGCCGTGTGTCGGAGCTGGCCGGTCTGCAGGCGATCCAGGAAACCCTCATCCAGGAACAGCCGCTGGAGGTGCAGATGGCGGCACTCCTGACGCGCAGTCTCGAGATGCTGGCCATCGAAGTCGGGTATATCGGCCTCATTGACGACTCCGGGCAGGTGCAGGCCACGGCCATGATTGGCCTGCGCGACGAACTGCAGGGCTGGCGGTGGGATCCCAACACGTCTGAGCCCACCGGGACCGTGCTGCACAGCCATAAGCCTCTCATCATCACGGAGCCCGACTACCTGGCCAGGACAGGACTGGGCCCGGATGGCGTGCGCACGCTGGTGGTGGCGCCGCTGTTCGATCAGAGTCAGCCGCTCGGCGTGCTCGGACTCGGGTCCCGGCGCGCGCAGGCATTCGGCGAGGAGATTCTGCACGTGGTGGAGACGGTGGCCAGTCTCGCGGTGGGGCGCATCCGCTTTGATCGTGAGCGCTCGGCCGCACGTTCGCGGGCGCGGCTCTTGGCCTCGCTGGAGCGAGTGGGCCGGCTCTTGAACTCGAACCTGAAGATGGAAGTGCTGCTGCCCACCATCCACTCGTCGGTGGCAGAGGAGCTGCAGCCCGATGCGTTCTTCGTGGTGCTCATGATTCCGGATGATCCAAGTCACGTGTTGATGCCCTACATGTATGACGAGGGCAAAGTCTACGGCCCGGAAATCCTGGACATTACCGCCGGGCCCACCTCGCAGGTGTTGCGGGACGGCGAGCCGCGCATCTTTCGCGGAGACGTGCCGGGAGCGAAGCCGGTGGGGTCGGAACGCTCGCCGCTCGGTTGGATGGTGGCGCCCCTGAAGCATGAGGGACGCATGATTGGAGCCATCAGCGCCCAGAGCTACCGGATGTTTTATTCCCAGCCGCACCTTGATTATCTGGCGTCCATCGCCAACCAGGCTGCCGTCGCGATTGAGAATGCCCGTCTCTATCAGGAGAACGAGCTGGTCGCCATGACGGACCCGCTCACCGGGCTTGGCAACGCGCGCCAGTTTGCGTTCGTGCTGGACCACTATCTGCACATCGCCCTGGAGGACCCCAACGGCAGTCTGGCGCTTTTAATGATTGATTCCGATTCGCTGAAGCGCATCAACGACCGGTATGGCCATCAGGCCGGGGACCAGCATATCCGGCATCTGGCCAGCGCCATCCGCGGCAACATCCGCTCGGAGGACGTGGCCTGCCGCTACGCCGGCGACGAATTTGTGGTGCTGCTTCCCAACACGCCGGTGCGGGCGGCCGAACAGGTGGCCGAGCGCATCCGGCGGGCGGTTGCGGCCGGCTTCCGATGGGAGTCGGAACTCGTGGAGCAGTCTGTCAGCATCGGCGTTGCCGCATT
>JBMFXK010000015.1:0-15378 GCA_049964315.1 Clostridia bacterium
GATGTCCTCCGGCGCCACCCAGCGGCGCAGAGCGGCCTGGGCCCCGGCGACGGCAGCCGCATCGTCCGGCGGTGCCTCCACGGTCAGCTGGACCGCCAGTTGCAGGGCATCGGCCAACGATCGTTCCCATGCCTGCCGAACCTCTTCGGCCAAGGGTGCGGCGACCCGGATGTGGACATGGGCACGGCGTCCGGACAGGGTGACACGGACGCCGTCTCCATCAGTGCATGCGCGGATCTCGGGGTGGTCGGTCAAAAATTGGGACCAGAAGGCCATAGATTATCCCTTCGGAATCTCGCGCAGAATCTCCCAGTACATCTTCATACGGGCGGCGAGGCCCTTTGCCAGGCCCAGTTTTTCTTCTTTCATGACCTGAGACAAATCCTGCAGCACCACTTCGCGCACGTCGACGCCGAGGCGTTTTAAGGCCCGGTGCAGCGCCACCTCCACACCGAAACCGGTGTCCTCCAGTTCCAGGTCCGCCAGCAGATGGCGTCTTAAAGCCCGCTGCCCGGACAGCATGGGTGCCAGAAGCTGCGCGAGATCAGTGCTCACGCGGCCGCCCTCGAAGACACCGACCGTCGCCTGGGTCTCCGCGCGCAGCACCGGCCCGAGCAGCGCCCGCACATGAGTCGGCGTGAGCCCGACCAGATCCGCGTCCAAAAAGACCACGATGTCCGCCCCCACAGCCATCTCCGCCCCGATCCGCATCGCGGCGCCCTTGCCCTGGTTCATGGGCAGCTCAATCACCCGGGCCCCGTAATAGCGGGCAATCTCGGCCGTCCGATCGATGGACCCGTCACTCACGACGATGACCTGCTCGACTTCGGGCAGGGCCGTCACGGCCGTGAGGACGGCGCCGACATGCTCCTCCTCGTTATAGGCGGGAATGACCACGGCCACGCGGGTGCCGGGGTCCCGGTCCAGGTCATGCACCACGTGCACCTCGCTAATAGGCCCGGGCAAAGATGGCCCGTTTCACCGCCGGAGCCTGACACACCAGACAGACTCCCTCGGGAGTCGCGTCCTCCACTACCCGCAGCGTAGCTCCGGTTTCCGCCTGCAGCGTATCCTCGCAGGTTGAACGCCCGCACCAGCCGGCACGGAAGAACCCGCGCGCCTGATGTTCCAGGATCCCCTCCATGCTGCTGATGGTGTAGGTGTGGGCGTCGCGCCAAGCGAGCGCCTGTTCGAGAAGACCTTGCTGGACCTCCTCCAGCAGCGTGTTCACCCGCATGGCCAGCTGGTTGCGCGGAACAACCACCTTCGCGCCCGTGTCGCGTCGGACCAGCACCACCTGGCCCTGGGCCAGATCCCGCGGCCCGATCTCGACACGCACGGGGACCCCGCGCATCTCCCAGTCATTAAACTTCCATCCCGGCGTGTATTCGGGCCGGTCATCCACCGTCACCCGGAAGGTCTTCAGCTCCTCGCCGGCCTGCCGCGCGGCCTCCATCACCTGCTCCCGCTGCGGGCCGGCTGCGATGGGCACCACGACCACCTGGATGGGCGCCACGCGAGGCGGGAGCCTGAGTCCGCGGTCGTCGCCATGCACCATGATGATCGCCCCGATAAGGCGGATAGATGCACCCCACGAGGTCGTCCATCCGAGCCGCCGCTCCCCGTCCTCGTCCAGAAAATCGATCTCAAACACGCGCGAGAAGTTCTGTCCCAAGAAGTGCGATGTGGCCGCCTGCAGGGCTCGGCCATCCCCCATCAGGGCCTCCAGGGCCCAGGTTTCCACGGCCCCGGCGAACCGCTCCCGCTCACTCTTCTGGCCGGCCAGAGCCGGTATCGCGAGTACGTTCTGGACGGTATCGAGATAGATCCCCAGCATGCGCCGGGTTTCCTCCCGGGCCTCCAGTTCGGTGCGGTGGACGGTATGACCCTCCTGCCAGAGAAACTCGCGCGGCCGCACGAACGGACGGGTCGCCTTTTCCCAGCGCAGCACGTTGCACCATTGATTGATGAGCACCGGCAGATCGCGATACGACTGGATCCATCTGGCATACATGATGCCGGTGATGGTTTCCGAGGTGGGTCGGATGGCGAGGGGCTCGGTGAGCTCCTCCGATCCGCCGCGGGTGACCCACGCCACTTCCGGCGAAAACCCCTCCACGTGGTCAGCTTCGCGCGTGAAGAGGCTTTCCGGAATCAGGAGCGGGAAATAAGCATTTTGATGGCCGGTTTCCCGGAACCGCTCATCCATGTACGCCTGGATGAGCTCCCAGATCCGGTAGGCGTACGGCTTGATGACCATGAACCCGCGGACCGGCGCATAGTCCATCAGGTCCGCCTTGTTGATCACGTCCAGATACCACTGAGAATAATCCTCAGTCCGAGGCGTGATCTCCTTTAACAGCCGCTCCACCGGATCGGGCCTCCCTTAACACGTCCTGCACTTCCTGCCAGACGTCCTCGACCATGCGGTCCTGCTCAACCCGGCGCACGATCTGGCCGTCTCGATACAGGAGTCCCATGTGCTTGCCGCCCGCAATCCCGATCTTCGCATCCTTGGCCTCGCCGGGGCCGTTGACCGCGCACCCCATGATGGCGACGGTGAGCGTCTCAGGCACGGTGGATAGGCGCTTTTCGAGTTCGTTGACGACCGGCCACATGTCAAACTGGATGCGTCCGCAGGTAGGACACGCCACGATGTCCACACCACGTTCACGCAGTTTCAATGCCTTCAAAATTTCCCACGCCACCCGGATCTCCTCTTCGCCGGGTCCCGTCATGGAGACGCGAATGGTGTCGCCGATGCCCTCCGCCAGCAGGGTGCCGATGCCGACGGCCGATTTGACGGTCCCGCCCAGGGCCGCCCCCGCCTCGGTCAATCCCACATGCAGCGGATAGTCGGCAGTCTTGGCCATCAGCCGGTACGCGGCCAGAGTGGTCGGAACGTCCGACGCCTTGAGGGAGATGATGATGTCGCCGAAGTCGTGATCTTCGAGGATGCGGACATGCTTCATGGCGCTCTTCACGAGCGCTTCGGCGGTCCGCCCCAGGTCCAGTTTCAGCGTCTTCTCCAGCGAGCCGGCATTGACGCCGATGCGGATGGGTACCCCGCGCACCTTCGCCTCTTTGACCACGGCCTCGACGCGGGACTGCTCGCCGATGTTACCGGGATTCAGGCGCAGCTTGTCGACTCCTTGGCGCAGCACCTCCAGCGCCAGGCGGTAATCAAAGTGAATATCCGCCACGACGGGAATCGGCGATTCTTTCACGATGGGGCCCACCGCCTGGGCGGCCTCCATGTCGGGCACCGCCACCCGCACCAATTCGGCTCCCACCTCGACGTACCGCGCAATCTCATCAAGTGTGCCGCGCACGTCACGGGTATCGCCTTTGGTCATACCCTGCACCACTACTGGGGAGCCGCCGCCGATGGTGAGGTCGCGTACCTTGACTGCGCGCGTCATCCGGACACCCCCTGTTTCACCAATCGTAACAGATCGTGGTAGGTGACGAAGAGGACGAAGGCCACCAGCACCATGAACCCGATCATGTTGACAAGGTTCTCCTTGGCGGCGTCGAGCGGCCGCCTCCGCAGGGCCTCCACACCGATAAACAAGAGCTTGGAGCCATCCAGCACCGGGATGGGCAGGATGTTGAACAGACCGAGGTTGGCCGACAGGGCCGCCGCCAGCAGGATGAGGCTCATCCAGCCCTGCTGAACAGCCTGCCCGACCATCACGGCAATCCCGACGGGGCCGGTGACGTTGAGATGGCTTCGTCCAATGAACAGCCGGCCGATCTGAGAGAACCACAGCCCAGTCAGCGAGACGGTCTGGCTGACGCCGGCCCCAATCGCCTGAAAGACGGGAAGATGCGTGGTGGTCATCGTGGGCTCGATGCCGATGATGCGCGTGCGGGTGGCCGCGTCGTATCGGGTTCCGACGGTCACGGTCCGGGTCAGGACGCCCTGCTGATAGGTGATGGTCATCTTGCCGGACGCATGCCGCAAGATGCTGGACTGCAGGTCGGTCCAGCTGTGCACCCGGTGGTGATCCACCGCCACGATCCGGTCACCAGCCCGGATCCCGGCCTCGTAGGCGGGATAGCCGTGCAGGACCGTGGCCACCTGCGTCGTTGGCGACGGGATGCCGACAGGGCCGAACACCACCACGTAGAGGATGCCGGCCAGCACGAGGTTCATGACTGGTCCGGCCACGATGACGAGCGCCCGCACCCAGCGCGGGTGGGCGTTGAATCCCCGGGGATCCTCCGCCCCCGATTCACCGGGCTCCATGCCCGCCATCTTGCAGTACCCGCCCAGAGGGATGACGCGCAACGCGTAAAGCGTCTCGCCGCCCCGCCACGAGAACAGCGCCGGCCCGAATCCGATCGCGTACTCCTCCACTCGGATGCCCATGGCCTTGGCCGTGAGAAAGTGTCCAAACTCGTGCACGGAGACGAGCAGACCAAAGATCACGACGATGGCGAGGGCCGTCAGCATGGGCCACCTCCCGTCCACAGGGGCTGCCACCGCGATGCGGCGTCACGCGCCCAGGCATCGGCCTCCAGGATCTCCGCGAGACTGCCCGCCGATAGATCGGGCATCCTCTCCAGGAGCCCCTCCGTCAGCCTCCAGATGTCGGGCAGGCGTATCTCCTTGTTCAAGAACCGGCGCACCGCTTCCTCGTTGGCGGCATTCAGCACAGTGGGCGCCGCACCTCCCCGTTCCCCCGCCTGCCGGCACAGGCGCAGGGCCGGAAACACGTTCTCGTCCGGTTCCTCAAAGTGCCAGGTTTGCCGCTCTGCCCAGTCAATGGTGGGAACCGGCGCGGGCACACGGTCAGGCCACGTGAGCGCCAGCTGGATCGCGATGCGCATGTCGGTCCGCGACAGTTCAGCCAGGACCGCCCCATCGGTCATCTCGACCATCGAATGGACGATGCTTTCGGGGTGTACCACGACCCCGATTTGCGACAGCGGCATGTCAAACAGCCACGACGCTTCCAGCACCTCCAGGCCCTTGTTCATGAGGGTGGCGGAGTCGACGGAGATCTTAGGTCCCATACGCCAGGTAGGGTGGCGGAGAGCCTCTTCCGGACTGACCTCTTCCAGTTCCTCGGAGCGCCGGCCCCGGAACGGGCCTCCCGAGCAGGTGATCCACAGGCGGGCCACGTGGTCGCGCTCGGTGCCGATGGCCTGCATCAACGCGGAGTGTTCACTGTCGACCGGCAGCAGGGCGGCACCGTGCTGCCGCACCGTCTCGAGAACCAGAGCTCCGGCGGCGACCAGCGTTTCCTTGTTGGCGAGGCAAATGCGCAGTCCGCGGCGCGCGGCCAGAAGTGTGGGCTCCAGCCCGGCAAAGCCGCTCATGGCGGCCACCACCGCCGTGCCTGGACTCGCCTCCCCGATGTGGTCCGCGAGGAACGCCGGATCCGAGCCCACGGCCGTGGCGGTCCCCACCGCATCGCGCAGCCGATCGGCGTGGATCGGGTCGGCCAGGTAGACCCAGCGCGGCCGCAGGTCGGCGACGAGTTCGCGCATGCCGTCGGTATCCTGGCGTCCTGCCAGGCCCACCGCCCGAAACCGATCGGGATGGGCCAGCACGACGTCCCGCGTCTGCCGTCCCACCGACCCGGTCGCGCCGAGGATGATGACGTCCTGCATGCGTCCCTCCCTGCCTGTCCGCAATCAGACCGCCTGATACGGCGGAAGCCTGAGTGCCCGCCCCAGCGCCTTCAGCGCTACGGTTGTCACGGGTCCCAGCACGAATCCCAGCGGGCCCAGCACCCTCAGTCCCACATAGGCGGCCATGAGCGCCGTGAGGGGGTGCAGCCCGGTTCCCTGCGCCACCAGACGCGGCTCGGTCACCTGGCGGATCAGCACCACACCCACCATGACGGCCGTCAACATCAACGCCGACAGCGCGTGTCCGGTGACCAGGACCACCAGTGCCCAGGGCGCGAGCAGTGCGGTGGGTCCGAGAAACGGGATGAGATCCAAAAGTCCGGCCAGCAGGCCCAGACCCAGCGCGTAGCGGGATCCGTACACCCACAGTCCGAGGCTTGTAGACGCGGCCGTAATCAGGACCAGCACCAACTGTGCCCGGACAAAGCCGAGCGTACCGCGCACCACCTCGCGCCGCAACTCCACGACCCCGGTCTGCAGGTGTGGCGGGGCCAGCCAATCTGCCGCTCCGGCCAAGATCTCCTTATCTCGCATCAAGAAGTAGGCGGCCAGCAGTGCCATCACCGTCACCGCCAGCAGGTTCGGGATCTCGGCCACCGCTGCCATGAACCCCTTGACCAAGGCAAGCATCAGCTGGTAGGCGGTGAGCAGGTGCGAATTCAACAACGTCTGGGCGTCCGGTGGATGCCAGCTCAATAGCCGCATCACACGACCGGCCAATGCATCGAGCGCGTGCTGGCCCTCACGATAGAGCGCCGGCAGGTGGGTCATGAGGTGCGACGCTTCGAGAGCCAGCAGGGAGCTTGCCATCGCCACCAGGCCAAACGCGCTCCCCAGGCCGGCCACCAGCCCCAGGGCGGCTCCGAGCGGCCGCGGAACCGAGAGGCGCTCACCCAGCCTGACCAGCGGGTCGACCAGCACCGCGACGAACGCTCCCAGGATGAGCGGGAGGACGAACGTAGCCGCCCAGTGCCAGAAGGCGAAGGCGGACAGCACCAGGGCTGTCCAGATGAGAAGCGCCTTCATCCAGTTCCGAACGTCGCCTGCCAACGGTCGCCTCCTTGTCAAGGGGCCGCGGCGCAGCCGGACTAGCTGAGGCCTATCCCCTTCAGGAAATAGTATGCAGCCGGCAGGGCAAACAACGCTGAGTCAAACCGGTCGAGCACTCCGCCGTGCCCGGGGAGAACCCCGCCCGAGTCCTTCGCGCCTACAAACCGCTTAAAGTTGGACTCGACCAGATCTCCCACCTGACCGGCCACGCTCACCACCAGACCCGCCAGGAGCCCGGTCCATGGATTCCGCCCGACGATGACGGCAAACAGCACCGCCACCAGCAGACCCACGACCAGGCCGCCCAGTGATCCTTCCCAGGTCTTGCCGGGTGAGACGCGCGGAAGCAGACGATGCCGACCGAATCGTCGGCCGATGAAGTAGGCGCCGGCATCGTTCAGCCACACGACCGCCATGACGAAGAGGACGATGAAAAAGCCGTGGGGCAGTTGGCGCAGTCGGATGAGGTAGCTCATGAGCCCGCCAATGTAAATGGCGCCAAAGAGGGCGCTCTCCCCCGTCATGAAGCCCCGCTGGTTGTCCGTACCCCCGAGGCCGTAGAGAGCGGCCAGAAAGAAGAGGCCCAGCATTACCGGCCACAGCGGCCAGTGCAGGAGACTGTCCAGCAGCACGCCGGCCGTGAGCGATCCAATACCCCAGAACGGCAGATCCAGATCCCGCTTCTTCAGCATCGCGGAGAACTCCGCGCTGCCCACCAAGGCCAGGGCCCAGGTCAGGATCCACAGCGGCCATTGTCCGATCCAGAGCACCCCGATGAGAAACGGTGTGCCGACGGCCGCGGTCAGAACACGCGGGCGCAGCGTGGCCCAGCGCCCGTCGCGGATGGCCTTAGCGGGTTCCGCCATAGCGACGCTCCCGGGTGGCGAATTCCTTGAGCGCCGCTTCGAGATGCGACCGGTCAAAATCGGGCCAGAGTGTTTCGGTGACCCACAATTCGGTATAGGCGAGCTGCCACAGCAGAAAGTTTGACAGACGTTCCTCGCCGCTGGCGCGGATGAGGAGATCGGGGTCAGGCAGTCCCCCGGTGTCCAGCGCGGCCGCAAACCGCGTCTCATCTATGTGTTCAGGGCTCAGATGGCCCTGGGCCACGGCCTCGGCCAGCACGCGGCATGCCCGCACGATCTCCGAGCGCCCCCCGTAGTTCAGGGCCAGATTGAGCACCAGGCGGTTCCCCCCCGCCGTCTCGGCCATGGCCCGGGCCAGTGCCCGCTGCTGAAGCGCCGGCAGGCGGTCGATCTCGCCAATGGTGCGGATAGAAACGCCCTGCTGCATGAGCTCCGGCGTTTCCCGCTCCAGAAACTCCACCAACAGCGCCATCAGCATGTCCACTTCCAGTTTGGAGCGGCGCCAGTTTTCAGTCGAAAACGCGTAAACCGTTAGGATCTCGATGCCCAGATCGGGTGCGGCCCGGACGCACCGGCGCAGCGCGTCGATGCCGGCCCGGTGCCCATCGGTGGGCAGGAGTCCCTGCCGCACCGCCCAGCGGCGGTTGCCATCCATGATGATGGCCAGATGCCGCACCCGATCCGATTCGGCCGCCGGGGTTCCCTGCACCAGCGGCTCATGCTGCATGAAGTCCGCCTCCCGCTCGCCTGCCATTACACTCACCCGCGAAAGGGAGCCACGACAATGTCGATGCCTTCTTCACCATGCCGGATCCTCACCACCCGCCACACCGGCTCGGCAATCTGCCAGAGGGCGCGGCCGCCCCGGGTCGTGCGCACGCGCCAACCCGGCGGCGCCTGCCATCCCATCTCCGGGCTCCCCTCCAGGCGGTCGCCGACACTTGGCTCACGGCTGAAGGAGGTCACGTTCCTTGGCCGCTCCGAGCTCGTCGAGCCGGGCCGTGGTCCGGTCGGTGAGCTTTTGCAGCTGGTCCTGGGCCCGCTGGCTTTCGTCTTCGGGCAGTGTGCCCGCCCGTTCGGCCTGCTTCATCTGGTCCAGGACCTCACGTCGGACATTGCGGACGGCCACTTTCTCGTCCTCCACCAGACGCTTGACCTGCCGCACCAGGTCACGGCGGCGCTCTTCCGTCAGCGTGGGGATGGATAGGCGCAGGAGATCTCCGTCAATGCGGATGCTGACGCCGAGGTCCGCCCGCTGGATGCCCTTTTCAATGCTGGCCACCGCCATCTTGTCATAGGGCTGAACCACCAAGGTGCGCGGTTCGGGAACGTTGATCTGAGCCAGATGCGGGAGTGGCGTAGGGGTTCCGTAGTAGTCCACCAGCACCTTATCCAGCAAAGCCGGATGCGCCCGCCCGGCGCGCATCCCGGACAGCTCGCGCTCAAAAATCTCCACCGTGCGCTGCATGCGCGTCTGTGCGTCGGCCAGCGCTGGCTGGACCTCCCACTCAGCCATGAGTGGCACCCCCCACCAGCGTGCCGATGCTCTCTCCCATGATGACCCGTTTGATGTTGCCGTACACGTTCAGATCGAAGACGACAATCGGAATCTGATTGTCCATGCACAGCGAGGTGGCGGTGGCATCCATCACGCGCAGGTTTTCCTTGAGGACGTCAAGATAGTCAATCTCGTCCAGCTTGCGCGCGTCGGGATGGGTTCTGGGGTCGGCATCAAAAACGCCAGACTCCTTCGTGGCCTTCAACATCACGTCCGCCTCTATCTCAGCGGCGCGCAGGGCCGCGGTGGTGTCGGTTGTGAAGTAGGGATTGCCGTTGCCGCCTGCAAAGATGACGACGCGCCCCTTGTCCAGGTGCGCCATCGCGCGACGCCGTATGTAGGGCTCCGCCACTTCCTTCATCTCGATGGCCGTCTGCACGCGCACCACCACGCCATGCTTCTCCAGCGCATCCATCAGCGCCAGCGCATTCATCACCGTGGCCAGCATGCCCATATAGTCGGCCGTGGCGCGGTCCATGCCCTGAGTGCTGCCCGCCTGGCCGCGCCAGAAGTTCCCGCCCCCGACCACAACAGCCGTCTGTACGCCCATGCCCACCACGTCCTTTAGCTGGCGGGCAATGCTGTCAACCGTTCCCGGATCGATGCCAAACGCAGCCTTGCCGGCCAGAGCCTCGCCGGAAATCTTCAAGACCACGCGACGGTAACGCGGCACCGGCCGTGAAAAGACCTCCTCGTCGGCCACTTTCGCTCACTCCCCGGTCAGTCGAGCTGTTCGCCTCGCTCGTATCGCTGGAACCGCCGCACCTGGATGTTTTCCCCCAGACGGGCAATGTGCTCCTGAACCACGTCCCCTACGGTGTGATCGGGGTCTCGTACGTAGGGCTGCTCCAGCAGGCATCGTTCCTGCAGGAAACGCTGAACCCGGCCTTCCACCATCTTGTCGATGATGGCGGCGGGTTTGCCGGACGACTCCGCCTCGCGGCGCAGCACCTCGCGCTCATGAGCGAGCGTCGCCTCGGGAACCTCCTCACGGCTGACCCAGCGGGGCTGGGAGGCCGCGATGTGCATGGCCAGATTACGGGCCAGTTCCTGGAAATCGCCCGTATTCGCGACAAAATCCGTCTCGCAGTTGATCTCCAGCAGCACACCCACCCGTCCACCCGGGTGGATGTAACTGGTGACGAGACCCTCGGACACGGCGCGGCCGGCCTTCTTGGCGGCCTGCGCCTGTCCGCGCTCACGCAGGATGTCGACGGCGCGGGTGACGTCTCCGTCGGCTTCTTCCAATGCCCGCTTGCAGTCCATCATTCCCGCACCGGTGCGGTCCCGAAGTTCACGGACCTGGGATGGGGTCACTTTCGTCATGGGTCACCTCAATGGCTGGAGTTACGCGGAGGCCTCGGAGTCGCCGGCCTCCACCGGGATCGCCTCAGCCTCGCCGTCGCTCGCACCCTGCTGTTCGGGGAGCTGTTCGAGATCCATGGCGCCGTGCGGTGCGATCCGCGGTTCGGCGTCCGCCAGGGCCATGTCGTCCTGCCGCCCCTCGCGGCCTTCGAGGATGGCGTCGGCCATGCGGGACGTCAGCAGACGCACGGCACGGATGGCGTCGTCGTTGCCGGGGATCACATAATCAGCCTCATCCGGGTCACAGTTGGTGTCCACGATGGCGACGATGGGAATGTCCACCTTGCGCGCTTCTGTAATCGCAATGTGCTCCTTGCGCGGGTCCACGATGAACACCGCCTGGGGAAGTTCGCGCATGCCCTCGATTCCGGCGAGGTAGGTCTCGAGCCGGCTCTTCTCGCGGGTGAGGCGGCTGACCTCCTTCTTGGGCAGCCGGTTCCACGACCCGTCCAGCTCTTGCTGTTTGAGTTCGGTCAGCCGGCGCACCCGCCGGCGAATGGTGGCGAAGTTGGTCAGGATGCCTCCCAGCCAGCGCTGATTGATGTAGTACTGGCCGGCTCGGCGGGCTTCCTCTGAGACGGCGTCCTGGGCCTGCTTCTTGGTGCCTACAAACAGCACATGGCCGCCATCCTGGCCCACCTGGCGCATGAAGGCATAGGCTTCGTCCACCTTCCGCACCGTCTTTTGCAGGTCAATAATGTAGATGCCGTTGCGCTCGGTGAAGATGTAGGGCTTCATCTTGGGATTCCATCGGCGGGTCTGGTGGCCGAAGTGGACGCCGGCCTCCAATAGCTGCTTCATCGAGATTACGGACACACTGCACCTCCGGTTAATTTCCGCCGCAGGGGACATCGGGTCAGGCCAAGGCCACCGGTCCGATCTGAACCTGCGTGTGAATTCGGCCCTGGAAAAGGCCGTCAATCAGTATAGCACACGGTTTCGAGGCGTCAGGAGGACGGTCGCGCCAGCGAAATTGGCACCAGCACCGTGAACCCGGGCCATATGCGTACGGGCACCAGGATGGGGCCCGCCGCCGTGCCGCCCGCGCCTGTGAGATCGCGGGCCAGAAGTGGCATCAGCACCGAGTCGACAAACCGCCGGTTCTCCAAATCTCTCATCAGGACACGCGTCACCGTAGGTTTCAGGCTGGCCGCGAGCGCGTGCACGGTGCGAGCCGGCAAGGTGACGCGCGTTCCATCCACCCGCATGCTCATCCGGATCCGGGGAGCGAGAGTCTGTTCCACCGCGGCCACGAGGGGAGGCACCAGCGGTGCGGATGCGGGCAGCACCGTCCGGGCCAGTCCGGCGGGAGCGACCTGAAGCAGTACCGGGGCTCCCCGTGCGACGACTCCCAGCACCAGTCCCCCGATGAGCAGACTCACCCCGAGAGCACCCACCACCACCCCGGCCCCGAATGACCTCACGCCGCCACCTCCGCACTCCGATCTCGTCTCGGCGCCGGACCCTCGGTTTCGGGTATCAAGCATCGGCTCACGGCGATACTACGGCTATCCACCTTGCACCTTGGGGAGGCGCAACATGCGTAGCGTGCACCGGGGCCTGTTCTGGTCATCCCTGTTGATGGCGTCTATTTTCGCCATTACCGGATGCTCGTTTTTCGGGGTCTCCACCCCGTCTCCGCACGGCTCTGCCGGCAACCGGACCGGCGCCCCCGGCAGTACGCGGATGAAGGTGATGGCGTTCTACGACCAGAGCGGCAGTCCGGCGGGACCCGATCCGCTGTCGCTCTTGGCGTCACATCCGGGACTGGTGACAGAGGTCGCGCCCTTCTGGTATGAGGTGGAGCCGTCCGGCAACATCCTCTCTAAGCCTCAGGGCAACATTGAGAGCCTGGCCAGGTCACAGCATCTCAAGCTGACTCCGCTGGTCACCAATGCCGGCTCCTCGGATGCGTTCCTGCATACCGCCGCCACCCGTTCCATGGCCATCTCCCATATCGTGCACCTCGTCACGAGCCGCCACTACGCAGGGGTCAACATCGACTTTCAAGGACTGAAAAGCAGCGACCGCAGCCACCTGACGGCCTTCATGACCACGCTTGACCACAAGATGCCGAAAGGGACCCTGGTCTCGATGTCCGTTGTGCCGCTCACGAGCCAGAACGGCCAATCGTCGGCGTATGATTATGCCGCCCTAGACCGCGTCACCAATGCCATCGTGTTGATGGCATACGACCTCCACGGCGACGGGACCCCGCCAGGACCAGTGAGCCCGCTGCCCTGGGTGCGGCGATCCATCCAAACCGCTCTGCAGGCCGGCATCTCCCCGCAGAAGCTCTACCTCGGTATCGCCGATTATGGCTACGACTGGACGGCCGGAAGCACGAAGGCCACGACGGTCCCGGTCAAGGTGATGGCTCAGGCCCGATATGGTCACTACGTTTGGAACGCTGCGGACGCGGAAGGCACCATCACATACACCACGAGCGGAGTCCGCCACACGATCTGGTTCGTGCCCGCTAAAGGCGCGGCCGCCCGGGTCCGGCTCGCCGCCTCCTATCACCTGGGCGGGGTGGCGTTCTGGCGCATCGGATACGAAGACGCGTCCTGGTGGAAGACGGTGGCGGCGGCCCTCCAGAACCCCACCGGCGCCAAGACCGCCGCGTCCCGGCACCGCACGGCAGCGCCCTCCCATCCGAGCCGCTCACCCCAGCATCGCGGCCGCGCCAACCATTAGAAGAGGCGGCGGAGCCGGCGCACGTCAGGGACGCCCGGCTCCGCGAGTTGGGCGGGAGGCATCGTCGGAGGGTTGCCGCCGCTGCGGGTCGGAGGCCACCAGGCCATAGACGGCGCCGATGTAAAAGCCCACCATACCAGCCTTTTCGGTGCCAGAAGCATGGCTCAGCGCGCCAATCACGACAGCCAGGGTGATACCGAGCAAGAACAATCCCGCCCGCGCCCGGTCATTCAAGAAGCGCAGGCGCCGCGAACGTTGGCGGATAAAGCGGCCGAGACTCGCGCCCACGATGGTACCGATTGCCACCAGCAGCACGTGCCCGACAGTGAGGCTCATCGCATCGCCGCCTACAGAACCGGAAGTGCAAAGCGACGGTTCTGGACCAGGGCGGGCAGCGCCGCTCCCGTCTTCTCCGCCATGAGAAAGAACGTACGCGCTCCCGTGATGCGGACCGGAATGAAGCGGTTTTGCAGGTCCTCCCCCGGCTCGCGGGGGACCAGCACCACCTTGTTCGCCTGGCTCCGGCATGCCCAGACCTCGGGGTCTTTCTTGCTGGGGCCCTCCACCAGTACGGTTTCCTGACGCCCGATGGCCGCCTGATTCTTCTTCAGGCTAATGGCGTACTGGAGCTCCATGAGCCGATTCAAGCGCTCTTTCTTCTCCATCTCCTCCACGGGCCAGCGGCCCTCCCAGCGATAGGCGGGCGTGCCCTCGCGCGGGGAGTAAAGGAAGGTGAAGGCGGCGTCATACTCCACCTCCCGCACCAACTCCAAGGTGGCGTCGAAATCCTCTGCGGTCTCACCCGGAAAACCCACGATGATGTCAGTGGTCAGGACGGCGTCGGGAATGGCAGCCTTCACCCGGCCGATAAGGTCCAGGTACTGCTCACGCGTGTACTTCCGGTTCATCTTTTTCAGCACCGCCGAGCTGCCCGACTGCACGGGCAGGTGGACGTGATGGGTAATCTTGGTACTGGCGGCAATCACGTCGATAAGGTGCTGGCTGAAGTCCCGCGGATGGCTGGTCAGATACCGGACCCATCGGATTCCGGATACGCTCTCGACGGCCTGCAGGAGATCGGCCAGGTCGAGAGCAGGGTCGAGGTCGTGGCCGTAGGAGTTGACATTTTGCCCCAGCAAGGTGATGTCCTCGAAGCCCTCCGACGCCAGACCCTCCACCTCCGCCACGATGTCGGCAAGCTGGCGGCTCTTCTCCCGCCCGCGCGTAAACGGGACAATGCAGTACGTGCAGAACTTGTCACAGCCGTAGATGATGTTCACAAACGCCTGCACGCCCTCCGCGCGCCGCGAGGGGAGATTCTCCGCAATTTCCTCGGATGCTTTCCAGACGTCGATGACCATCTCGCGCTCCGCGTCCACCCGTTCCAGCAGAGCCGGCAGCTGGTGCAGGTTGTGCGTTCCGAACACCAGGTCGACGTGGCTCGCATGTTTCTTCAAATAGGTAATGGTGCCGGGCTCCTGCGCACTGCAGCCCGACACCGCAATCTTCAGGCCAGGCTTCTGGTCCTTCAACGCCTTCAGCTGACCGATGTAGCCAAAGGCGTGGGCCTCCGCACTCGCGCGCACGGCGCAGGTGTTGATGACAATGAGATCAGACTCCTCGCCGCGGGCCGCTGGTTGATAGCCCAGCTGCTCCAGCTGGCCGGCCATGATCTCGGAATCCCGCTCGTTCATCTGGCAGCCGTAAGTGCGTATGAAGTAGCGCGGCGCGCCAGCCATGCGAGTCCTCCTCTCAGCATCTTCGCGATGCCGCGTGTGCCCGGTGGTGCTTGCTAGCGTATCACAGCTCCTCGCCCACACGGCCTTCGCGGCGCGCGGCATCCAGGCGCCGCGCGACCCTGGCCATCACGGGCGCCGGTGCGCGAAAGCGGACGATCAACCCTTCCCCATTGCGAGCCGGACGTTCGTCCACCACCTCGCCTTCGGCCCGGATCCAATCCAGCACCTCATGGTCCTGCCAGCAGAGCAGGACTTCCTGAACTGGTCGGAGGGCCGAGAGGCGCTCCGCCATAGCGGCGAGCAAGCCGTCCAGATTCGCACCAGTCAGGGCCGATATGGCAACGCCCTGCGCTGCCCGGCCGTGGACCACGCGGTCCCACTGATTTTCGACCAGGAGGCTCGGGATGCCGTCGGCGCCCAGTATGGTCAGCACTTCGTCCACGGCTGCGAGCTCTTCATC